>JBMOMI010000382.1:0-3853 GCA_049325235.1 Actinomycetota bacterium
CCGAGGGCCTGATGGCCCGGGCGCGCGGCGGCGAGGCCGGCTCCGCCGAGATCGGTGGCGACGAGCCGCTGGCCGAGTGGGAGCGCGAGCTCCTCGAAGGCCAGCAGGCTGAGCAGCCGACCGCCGAGCAGCCGACCGCCGAGCAGCCGGCCGCCGAGGAGCCGGCCGCCGAGGAGCCGGCCGAGCAGGCTGACCAGACCAGCCAGTCCTGAGCGCGCACCCGCGCACCGACCCCAGACGGGAGACACCGATCCCATGGCCAGCTTCACCGCAGCCGACGTCAAGAAGCTCCGGGAGCAGACCGGCGCCGGCATGATGGACTGCAAGAAGGCGCTCGAGGAGGCCGACGGCGACATCGCCAAGGCCGTCGAGCTGCTGCGCGTCAAGGGCCTCAAGGGCGTGACCAAGCGCGAGGGCCGCACCGCCTCCAACGGGCTGGTCGCCGCCTCCGTCGACGGCGGCACCGGCACCCTGGTCGAGGTCAACTGCGAGACCGACTTCGTCGCCAAGGGCGAGACGTTCCAGGCCCTGGCCCAGCAGGTGCTGGACGCGGCCGTGGCCAGCCAGGCCGCTGACGCCGACGCCCTGCTCGCCGCGCAGGTCGACGGCAAGGACGTCAAGACGCTGCTCGACGAGGCGAACGCCACGATCGGCGAGAAGATCGAGGTGCGCCGGGTGGCCCGCCTGTCCGGCGGCCACGTCGCGTCCTACCTGCACCGCACGAGCCCCGACCTGCCCCCGCAGATCGGCGTGCTCGTCGCCACCGACGGTGAGCACCAGGTCGCCAAGGACATCGCGATGCACGTCGCCGCGATGTCGCCGGCGTACCTGACCCGCGAGGACGTGCCGGCGGACGTCGTGGAGAACGAGCGCCGTATCGCCGAGGAGACCGCGCGCGAGGAGGGCAAGCCCGAGCAGGCGCTGCCCAAGATCATCGAGGGCCGCACGAACGCGTACTTCAAGGACAACGTGCTGCTCGAGCAGCCGTTCGCGAAGGACCCGAAGAAGACGGTCCGGCAGGTGCTGACCGAGGCGGGGGTGAGCCTCACCGGGTTCGCGCGCTTCCGCGTCGGCGCCTGAGCACGACCGGGTGCAGTCAGGCCCCGCTCCCCGGACGCCGGGAGCGGGGCCTGCGCACGACCGCCGGCAGCACGGCGTGGACCGGGCCGGCGCCGCGTGCGGCAGACTGCACCCAGGGCCCCGCCGCGTACCGGCGCGCCACGACCGCCTCCAGCCCAGCGACAGGGGAGCAGATGACCGCCACGAGCAGCGACGTCCAGCCCACCGTGCGACCTGCCCCTCGGTACCGGCGGGTGCTGCTCAAGCTGTCCGGTGAGATGTTCGGCGGCGGCCGGGTCGGCGTCGACCCCGACGTCGTGGCCCGGATGGCGCGGGAGATCGCCGCCGTCGTCGCCGAGGGCGTCGAGGTGGCCATCGTCGTCGGTGGCGGCAACTTCTTCCGCGGCGCCGAGCTCTCCCAGCGCGGCATGGACCGGGCGCGCGCGGACTACATGGGCATGCTCGGCACCGTGATGAACTGCCTGGCCCTGCAGGACTTCCTCGAGCAGGCGGGCACCGACACGCGCGTGCAGACGGCGATCACGATGGGGCAGGTCGCTGAGCCGTACATCCCCCGCAAGGCGATCCGGCACATGGAGAAGGGCCGCGTCGTGATCTTCGGCGCGGGCGCCGGCCTGCCCTACTTTTCCACCGACACCGTCGCGGCCCAGCGGGCGCTCGAGATCAAGGCCGACGTCGTCCTGATGGCCAAGAACGGCGTGGACGGCGTCTACACGGCCGACCCGAACGTCGACCCCACCGCGCGCCGTCTCGAGCGGGTCACGTACGCCGAGGCGCTCCAGCAGGGCCTCAAGGTCGCGGACGCCACCGCGTTCAGCCTCTGCATGGACAACAAGCTGCCGATGATCGTGTTCGGTCTGGGCAGCGAGGGGAACATCGCCGCGGCCGTCCGGGGTGAGAAGATCGGGACGCTGGTCGTCGCCGAGTGACGTCCGCCGGACCGCACTGACACGAAGGAGCGAGGCGTGATCGACGAGACCCTCCTCGAGGCCGAGGAGAAGATGGACAAGGCGATCGAGGTGGCCAAGGAGGACTTCGCGGCCATCCGGACCGGCCGGGCGAACCCCGCGATGTTCGCCAAGATCACCGTGGAGTACTACGGCAGCCCCACCCCGCTGCAGCAGCTGGCCTCGTTCCAGACGCCGGAGGCTCGCACGGTGCTGATCACGCCGTACGACCGCTCGTCGATGGGCGCGATCGAGAAGGCGTTGCGCGACTCCGACCTCGGGGTCAACCCTGCCAACGACGGCAACGTCATCCGCGTGATCCTCCCGCAGCTCACCGAGGAGCGGCGCCGCGACTACATCAGGCTCGCGCGGCACAAGGCCGAGGAGGCGCGGGTCTCCATCCGGAACATCCGCCGGCGCGCCAAGGAGGAGCTCGACCGGATCGCCAGGGACGGCGAGGCCGGGGAGGACGAGGTGACCCGCGCGGAGAAGGAGCTCGAGCAGGTGACGCGCAAGCACGTCGACTCCGTCGACGACCTGCTCAAGCACAAGGAGAGCGAGCTGCTCGAGGTCTGAGCGTGGACATCCTTCCCGAGGGAGGACGGCGGCAGCGCCGCCGGGCTCCGGCACCGGCACCGGCGCCTGCGCGTCAGGGCGCCGTCGCCGTGGCGCCGCCGCCGCAGAGCAGACGGGCGGCCCGCGCCGCCGGCGGGCGCGCCGGCCGCAACCTGCCCGTCGCCGTCGGCGTCGGGGCCGGCCTCGGCGCGCTCGTGCTGCTTACCCTGTTCACGCGCAAGGAGTCGTTCGTCGCGCTCGCCTCGGTCGCGATCGTCCTCGCGGTCTGGGAGCTGTCGAACGCGTTCGGGGCGCGACGCCTGCGGGTGCCGGTGGTGCCGGTGCTCGTCGGCAGCGTCGGGATGCTCGTCTCCGCCTACGCGTCCGGCGAGGAGGCCCTGCTCGTCGCGTTCGGGCTCACCGTGTTCTCCCTCGTCGTGTGGCGCGTCCTCGACGGCGTGGACGGCGCGGTCCGGGACGTCGCGGCCGGGGTGTTCAGCACCGCCTACGTCCCGTTCCTCGCCGGGTTCGCGATGCTCATGCTGGCGCCCGCCGACGGGCCCCAGCGGATCGTCGTCTTCATCCTCGTGACCGTCGCCAGCGACATCGGCGGCTACGCGGTCGGTGTGCTGTTCGGGCGGCACCCGCTCGCGCCGTCGGTCAGCCCGAAGAAGTCGTGGGAGGGCCTCGCCGGGTCGGCGGCAGCGTGCCTGCTCGCCGGCGCGCTCGCCGTCCCCCTGCTGCTGGACGGCGCGTGGTGGGCCGGGCTGCTCGTCGGCGCCGCCGCCGTGGTGACCGCGACCATGGGCGACCTGGCCGAGTCGCTGCTCAAGCGGGACCTCGGCATCAAGGACATGGGGTCGCTGCTGCCCGGTCACGGCGGGGTGATGGACCGGCTGGACTCCCTGCTCCCCACTGCCCCCGTCGTCTACCTGCTGCTGGCCGGTCTCGTGCCGGTGGCGGCCTGAGGAGCTCCGCTCCGCGATGGTCCTGCACCTGGTTCGCCACGGCCCGCCCCTGGTCGACCCTGACGTGCCGGCCTCGACGTGGCGGCTCGACCCGGCCCAGGTCAGCACGGTCCGCGAGCTGGCGGCGTCCGGCGTCCTGCCCGCGCAGGCCCGCTGGGTGAGCTCGGACGAGCCCAAGGCCGTCGAGACGGCGCGCATCCTCGCCGGGGACGCGCCGGTCGAGACCCTCCAGGAGCTGCGCGAGCAGTACCGCCCGGCCGGCTGGGTGGACGCGTACGCCGTCCGCGTGCACCGCTCGCTGGC
>JBMOMI010000383.1:0-3846 GCA_049325235.1 Actinomycetota bacterium
CTGCCGGGCCTGGAGCAGGACGCCGTCTCGCGCCTCGGCGTCCTCGGGGTAGAGCCGGAAGCCCGCCTGGTCGAGCAGGCGGTCGGCGACCGCCTGCAGCGCCACGGTGGTCGCGGCGTCCCCACCCGTGCCGAGCTCGAGCCGGCCGGCGACCATCAACGCGAAGGCGACGAGCCCCCGCTGGTGGTAGGCGCGGGCCAGCTGCAGGCTGGTGCGCTGGTGGACCGCGGCAGGCACCGTCTCACCGAGCTGCAGGTACGTCTCGGCGAGGTTGCCGTGCGTCGTCGCGGCGAAGGTGAGCAGCCCGCCCTCGGTCTCGGCGGCCAGCTCGGCCTCGAAGGCCCGCACCGCCTCCCGCTGGTGGCCGCCCAGGACCGCCGACAGGCCGACGAGGTTCCACAGGCGCGCCCGTCCGCGCGGCGAGTGCACGCGCCGCAGCGCCTGGCGTGCCCGGCGTCCGGCCTCGGCCACGTCCCCGTGCCGCAGCACGATCTCGCCGGCCGTCCTTGCCAGCCCCGCGTCGTCCCACTCCGGGAGCCCCACGTCGTCCGCGAGGTGCTCGGCCTCGCGCAGGACGCCCTCGGCGCCCGCCACGTCGCCGACGCGGAGCAACAGGTCCGCCAGCAGCGTCAGCAACGCCACCCGCGAGGGCGTGCGGGCGTCCAGCGACGCGCTCCACGCGGATACCTCCTGGATGCCGGCGAGGAAGGCGTCGGTGACGTCGTGGTAGCGGCCGACGGCCCACGCCAGCCGCTGCGCGGTCTCAGCCGCGGCGTCCGAGGCGTTGCCGATGACGTGCCGCACGTTGTCCAGCTCCAGCGCCATCTCGCCCGGCCACGAGCCGTCGTCCGTGCGGGCGGGACCGAGCCGGCCCACGTAGACGGCGGCCAGCCGGTCCACGGCCACGGTCGCGTCCGGGGCCGGCATCCGGTCGCGGACGAACGACCGCACGGTCACCGGGAGCCGGAACCGGGTTGCCCCGGCTGCCGTCTGCCGCCGCAGCAGCGAGTGGTCGAGCAGCGTCCACAGGGCGTCCGCGACGTCCGCCGCCGGGACACCGGTGCCCACGCACAGCTCCTCGGCCGTCTCGAGGTCGAACCCCCCGGCGAACGCACCGAGCCGCAGCAGCACGTCCCGCGCTGTCGCGTCCAGCAGACTGAAGCTCCAGTCGAGCAGGCGCTGCAGCGACCGCTGCCGTTCGGGCAGCCCCGGGTCCGAGCTCGCCAGCGCCGAGGGCGTCGACCGGACCCGGACGAGGATCTCGGCCGGCGACAGGGACGCCGTCCGGGCCGCCGCCAGCTCGATGGCGAGTGGCAGCCCGTCGAGCTCGGCGACGAGCTCCGCCACGACCCCAGGGTCCAGGTCTGCGGTCGCGGCGGCCCGTTCGGCGAACAGCCGCACGCCCGCCGCCTCGGCGTCCCCGGTGAGCGGCTGGAGCCGGTAGGCCCGCTCGGCCCGCAGGCCGAGCGGCGTCCGGCTGGTGGCCAGGACGGCCAGCGACCGGGTCCGGTCGAAGAGGCGGACCACGACGTCCCGCACCGGGCCGGCGACGTGCTCGCAGTTGTCGAGCACGAGCAGGGTCCGCAGGTCGCGCAGGTGCTCGGCGAGCTGCTCGAGGGGGTCCTCTCCCGGTGACGACGGGGCGCCGGTCGCCGAGGCCACCGCCGTGGTGACGGCCGTCGGGGTGGTCACGGGCGCCAGGTCGACGATCCAGACACCGTCCGGCCACTGCGGCACGACCCGCAGGGCAACCTCCACCGCGAGCCGGGTCTTGCCCACCCCGCCCGGTCCGAGCACGGTGACGACCGACCCCGCGGAGAGCATGGCCGGCAGCGCGGCGAGGTCGTCCTCCCGGTCGACGAGGGAGCTGGTCGGCGCGACGAGGTTGTGCCCGTCGGCGGGCCGCACGCGCGGCGCGGTGCCGACGTCCGGCAGGCCCGGTCCGGCGAGCCGGTGCAGCAGGACCGGCTCGTCGAAGTCGCGTACCCGGAAGCGGCCGAGCCGCCGCAGGGTCACCCCCGCGGGCAGCGCGCCCGCCCGCCGGGCGGTGTCGTCCGTGACGAGCACCTGCCCGCCGTGCGCGGCGGCCGCGACCCGCGTGGTCTGGTGGACGACGAGGGCCCGGTACCCGGCGCCGTGCGGGCGCGCGTACCCGGTGTGGACGCCGGCCCGCACCCGCACCGGCAGCGCGGTCGGCCACGTGGCCGCGGCCACCGCTCGCTGCGCGTCCGCCGCGGCGGCGAGGGCGTCCCCGGCGTCGGCGAACGCGACCAGGAACGAGTCACCCTCCGTGCCGATCTCGTGTCCGGCGTGCCGGTGCCACACCGCGCGAAGCAGCCTGTCGTGCAGGTCGACGAGCTCGGCGAACCGGTCCGGGTCGGCGCGCAGGATCCGGGTGGACGCCTCGATGTCCGTCAGGAGGAACGTGACCACCCCCGCGGGCAGCGGCCCGGTCATCGGCCCAGGCTGGCACAGCCCGACCGGCTCGCGGGAGGTGTTGGAGTAGAACACTGAGGTGCGCGAGCGGCCGGAGATCCTGCACGTGGACCTCGACGCGTTCTTCGCGGCCGTCGAGCAGCGGGACAAGCCCTCGCTGCGCGGCCGACCGGTCGTCGTCGGCGGTGTCGGTGGCCGCGGCGTGGTGGCCACCGCCTCCTACGAGGCCCGCGCGTTCGGTGTCGGGTCGGCGATGCCGATGGCCGAGGCGAGGCGCCGCTGCCCGAACGCCGCCTTCCTGGCCGGCCGGTTCGCCGCCTACCGCGCGGCGTCCGACGTCGTGATGGCGCTGCTGCGTGAGCTGTCGCCGCTCGTCGAGCCGCTCTCCCTCGACGAGGCGTACGTCGACCTGGCAGCGACGCATCCCGGCCTGGACGTCGCGGGCGTGAGGGAGGTCGCCGAGCGGCTGCGCGCCGCGATCCACGAGGCGACCGGGCTGACCGCCTCGGTCGGCGCGGGGACGAGCAAGCTCGTCGCCAAGATCGCCTCGGACCTGCACAAGCCGGACGCGCTGACCGTCGTCCCGCCGGGCCAGGAGGCGGCGACGTTGGCCGCGCTCCCCGCCCGCCGGCTGCCCGGCATCGGACCCGCCAGCGAGGAGCGGCTGCGGCGCCGCGGCCTGCGCACGATCGGCGATCTGGCCGCGGCGGACGTCGCCGAGCTGGTCGAGGTGCTCGGGTCGGCGCACGGCGCCGCCGTCTACGCGGCCGCCCGCGGCGTCGACGACCGGCCCGTCGTCCCCGAACGCGAGGCGAAGTCCGTCTCGGCCGAGGAGACGTACGCGACCGACGTCACCGACCCTCGCCTGCTGGCCGACCACGTGCGCCGGCTGACCGAGCGGGTCGCGGTCCGCCTGGTCAAGCACGGCACGTCCGGGCGCACCGTCACGCTGAAGGTGCGCCGCTACGACTTCACGACCCTGTCGCGGTCCGTCACGCTGCCGCAGCCGACCGACTCCGTGCGCGAGATCAGCGCTGCCGCAACAGGTTTGCTCACTGCCCTCGACACCAGCGACGGGGTGCGGCTGCTCGGTGTCGGCGTCTCCGGGCTGACCGACTTCGCGCAGCAGGCGCTGTTCACCGACCCGGAGTCGGCGGCGGACGCCGCTGGCGAGGAGGTGTCCGGCGTCCCCGAAGCCGCCCCGGCCGCGCCGCTCTGGCGGCCGGGCCAGGACGTCGTCCACGCGGAGCACGGCCCGGGCTGGGTGTGGGGGGCCGGGCTCGGCCGCGTCACGGTGCGGTTCGAGGGGCCGGGCACGCCGCCCGGACCGGTGCGCACCTTCGCGGCGGACGACCCGGACCTCGCCCCCGCCGGCCCACCCGCCTGGCCCCCCACCCCGCCGTGATCAAG
>JBMOMI010000384.1:0-3837 GCA_049325235.1 Actinomycetota bacterium
ACCTCCGACGTGCTGGACCTGGTGTGCGACAGGCAGTTTCGGACGGCGAGGGTCCAGGCGCGCGCCGGCGAGGCGTGGGTTCGCGGCGGGCGCACCGTGCTGGACGACGGGGCGCCGGTGCTGACCTGGCTGACGTCGTCCGCCCGTGCGGCTGAGCGGCGTGCGCTCGCCGAGGTCGTGGACACCGACTCACCGGGGGCCCTGGTCGCGCTGGTCCGGCGAGCGGCCGCCACCGGACGGGCCGACGCGGGCGCCGACCTGTCCGCCGTCCGGTTCTGCGCGCCGGCCCTCGGCGGGCTGTCGGTGCGACTGCACGTGGTGCGCGCCGGAATCGAGACGCACGAGGGCCTGCTGACCGAGCGGTGGCACGTCGACGACATGGACGCCGGCACGCGGACGACGGCCTACGTCAGCGGGGACGTCGTCCTGTGGGCGGTCAGGGGCGGCGAGGACCCGTGGGAGGTCGAGCTCGCCGACCTCGACTCACCGCCCTCCCTGCTTGCTCGCCACCCCCGGCATTACTCGCCGTAGCCACCGCCGGCCAGCCGCAAGGGCACGGCTCGCGGTGGTTTCATCGAGCAACGGTGGCGGGGGCGAGCAGCTTCGTCAGTCGAGGCCGAAGGGAAGCCGGTGCAGCCGCTCTGCCTGCCGGTCGCGCATCGCGCGCTCGCGCGCCAGCCGGCGCAGGTCGCGCTCCCGGCGCTCGGCGAGCACGGCGGCGACCATGCGCTCCGGGTGTGTGCCGGGCGGCGGCGGGGGAGCGACGTACCGCGCGACCTCTGCGGCCAGTGACTCCCCGAGACGCCGGCGGGACTCCGGGTGCAGGCCGCCCAGCCGCGACAGGAACTGCCGTGCGGACATCGCCACCCGCTCGGGCAGCCGCCCGATGTCCGCTGCGCGAGCCCAGGCCGCCAGCTCCGGGGGCATCTCGACGGGTGGGGCGCTCGTCGTCCCGGAGCGCTCGCGCACGACGTAGGTGCCGGCGAGCAGGTCGCCGATCCGCTTGCCTTGCGGGTGAATCAGCGAGCAGATGACCGCCGGGCTGCCGAACGTCAGCCAGATCTCGCCGAACCCGACCAGGTGCCGCACCACGGCGTGCCGGACGCGAACCGGCCCTCCGTCGTCCCGCACCACGCGCAGGCCCATGGTGAGCTTGCCGGCGGACCTGCCCCGCGTGAGCGTCTCCACGAGCACCGGGACGCCGACGAAGACCGCGACGAGGAACAGGATCATCGCGGCGGTCGCTGCCGCCTCGTCCAGGCTCAGGCCGGCGATGCCGACGAGCCACCATGAGCCGATGAGGACGCCGATCTGGATCGTGGCGTCGATCGCCCACGCCAGGCCGCGGGTTGCGAAGGAGGCCGGGCGCAGGTCGAGCAGTACCGCCTCGCCGGTGACGAGCTCGGACGACGGGACCAGGTCCGGCGGCGCGGCGCGGCCGGAGGCAGGAAGTGCCACGCCGTGCAGGTTAGTAGCGTTCGGTGCGTGGACCTCGACGCCTTCGTGCGCGTGCACGCCGACGAGTGGGACGAGCTCGAACGGCTCGTCAACCGCGGCCAGCTGACCGGCGCGGAGGCCGACCGGCTCGTACTGCTGTACCAGCGGGCGGCGACGCACCTGTCCGCCGTCCGGTCTGCGGCTCCGGACCCGGCGCTCGTCGGACGGCTCAGCAGCCTCGTCGCGCGCGCACGGTCCCGGCTGACAGGATCGCGGGAGCCGGTCTGGCGGGACGTGGCCCGCTTCTTCGTGGTGTCGTTCCCGGCGGCATTGTGGCGGATCCGGTGGTGGACGGCGGGGGTCACCGCGGCGTTCGTGCTCGTGTCGTTCGCGGCCGGGTTCTGGGTGGCCGCCGATCCGGCGGTGCAGGCGACGATGGGCAGCGACGCGGAAATCCGCCGCCTCGTGGAGAGCGACTTCGAGTCGTACTACTCCGAGAGCCCGGCCACCTCGTTTGCCGCTCGGGTCTGGACCAACAACGCCTGGATCGCCGCCCAGAGCGTCGCGTTTGGCGTCACCGGCGTGTGGGTCGTGTGGGTGCTGCTGCAGAACGCGCTCAACGTGGGCGCGGTCGGGGGGCTGATGGCGGCGCACGACCGGGCCGACGTGTTCTTCGGGCTGATCCTGCCGCACGGGCTGCTCGAGCTGACGGCGGTCTTCGTGGCCGCGGCCGCCGGGCTGCGGGTGTTCTGGGCGTGGGTCGATCCAGGTCCTCGCACCCGCTCGCAGTCACTCGCCGCCGAGGGCCGGGCGCTCATCACCGTGGCGATGGGTCTCGTTGTCGTGCTGCTCGTCAGCGGGGTGATCGAGGCGTTCGTGACGCCGAGTCCGCTGCCGACGTGGGCTCGGATCACGATCGGAGCGCTGGCGCTCGGGGCGTTCCTGGCGTATGCGGCGGTGTACGGACGCCGCGCGGCGGCGGCGGGGGAGACCGGTGACGTGCGGAGCGAGTTCGCGGGGGACGTCACACCGACCGCCGGCTGACCCCCTTCCTCCTCGGTGATCTTGCGTTCCACCGTGATCTTGGGGACGCCGGTCAGCCCTGGGGGTCGGCGACCAGCCGGTTGCGGCCGGCGAGGGCCTCGACGTCCACCGGGGCGGAGGTGACCTGGGCCTCACCGGCGATCGGCAGCCACGGGCCGCCGGCCACCGAGTACTCCCCGCGGTAGTAGGTGGTCAGCGTGATCGGGTAGCGGGCGGCGCGCTCGTAGGTGTGGGTGATGGTCAGCGCCGGGTACGGCGCGCCCGGTTCGCTGGTGGGGCCGTGGCCGTTGCCGTCGCCAAAGTCCCAGGCGTAGCGGGACGGCGTGGCCCGCACCTGCACCGGGAAGCCCAGCAACTGGGTGTCGAGGGTGACCGGCTCTGCGGTGGCGTACACGTTGGTCGGGACGCCGACCAGGGTGTATCCGTTGTCCGGCTGCACGTTCGGCGTGCCGGCCGGCAGCGGCAGGCGCTGGAAGTCGGCGAGTGTGAAGCCGGGGATGACGGGACGTGGGTCCGCAGGGTTGCGTGCCCCTTGGCACCGTTGGCCGGCACGCGTCCAGCCGGTGCCTGGCGCGGCGTCCACCGGGCCGCGGAACAGCCAGTACATGAGCTCGCCTGGTGGACAGCCGATGGCCGCTTCTGGGCAGAACACGTCGGCGTTCTCGGTGTTCGGATCGTTCCCGCTGCATGCTGGCACAGAGGTGTAGCGGAACTCGGTCGCGGCCGCATCCTGCCTTGCTGCCGCAGGTGACGCCAGGTTCCGCTTCTCGTTCGCGCGAGCATCGACCTGCACTTCACTGTCCTTGATAGAGCCTCCGAATTGAGGGTCGTCACCTGCCCAGGACACGGAAGCAGGAGAGAACATCGAGAACAGCGCCGCGATGCACAGCACTTTGCCCAGTCGGTCACTCATCGGTGATCCCGAACGCGCGCCACTCGTCACCGGCAAACTCTGCGTAGAACGCGATGACGGAGTCATCCTCTCCGGAGCCCGTCGTAACAACGTTGCCGTCCGCGTCGAGTTCCGTTAGCGGTGCTTGGTCGTACGCCGTTGTAACAAGAGAGATACCCACGTCGTCGATCGGACCAGCCTGGGCACTCACCACGGAGATCTCGCCTCCGGAGATGCGGCCTCCGGTCGAATAGCGCTGCTCGACCTGGTCGACCACGCTCGCGCACGTCTCGCAGTCGGAGTGAGATGCCCGTCTGAGGGGTTCGGTGTCCCCGGTTGCATACGCGTAGTTGACTAACTGGAAGAAGTGCCTAACGAACGCCGCCGCGCCCTCCGGTGTCGCCTCCCGCGCCTCCGGCGGCAACTGTGGCGGCGCCGGCACCGCCAACGTCGGCGGGGGGGCC
>JBMOMI010000385.1:0-3830 GCA_049325235.1 Actinomycetota bacterium
TGCCCCGCGACGGGCGAGCCGGCGCAGCAGCCCACGGAGCAGCCCACCGAGACCCCTGATCCCTGCGCCTCCCCGCCGCCGACGAGCAGTCCGGAGCCCGAGGACGGGACCAACGGGCCTTGACCCCCGGCCGGAGGAGCGGGACGGTGACGACCGTGCGCACGGACCCGTGTTGTCCCCGGTGCGCCGGCCCGTTGCGGGCCCCCGGGCTGATGAGCAGCAGCTGGGTGTGCGCCGACCACGGGTCGGTATCGCCGTTCCAGGTGCCGCACCCCCCGACCACGGCGTGGTTGAAGGACCTCGCGTCGCGCGCCGCGGTGCCGGTGTGGATGCCGTGGCCGCTGCCGTTGGGCTGGCTGCTGACCGGGCTGGCCGAGGCCGGCCCGGATCGGGGTGCCTCGGTGGCCACGGTGGTGGTCTGCTCCGGCCCCAATCCCGCGCCGAACCCGGAGATGCCTGCCGAGCACGCCTCGGACCTGCTGCTGGTCGCCGAGATGCCGGGCGTCGGCCTCGGCGCGCACCTGGCCGGCCTGCCGCACGTCGACCCGGGGGACGCGGTCGCCACCGGCCGCCCGGACGTGAAGGTGCGCGCCCAGGGCCAGCACACCCCGCTGTGGCACGTCGACGGCGCCGACGACCGCGTCGCGTTCGTCGGGGAGTCCCGCGGCGTGTGGCTGTGGGTGCTGCTGTGGCCGGCGTCCGCCGCGGTGCTGCTGCTCGAGCCGCTCGAGCTGTCCGACGTCCGTGAGGGGGGCCCCGCGCTGGAGCCCCCGACCGGGGCGCCGAGCCCCCGCCTGACCTGACCACTACCGTGCTGCGGTGCGCATCGACCTCCACACCCACTCGACCGCCTCCGACGGCACCGACCGGCCCGCCGGCGTCGTCGCCGCGGCCGCGCGGGCGGGCCTGGACGTCGTCGCGCTCACCGACCACGACACGACCGCGGGCTGGGCCGAGGCGGCCACGGCGGCCGCCGAGCACGGTGTCACCCTCGTCCGGGGCGCGGAGGTGTCCTGCTCCCACCGCGGCACGAGCATCCACCTGCTGAGCTACCTGCACGACCCCGCCCACCCGGGGCTGGCCGCGGAGATGGAGAAGGCCCGCGAGTCCCGCGAGCACCGCGCCGAGCGCATGGTGGAGCGCATCGCCGGGGACTTCCCGCGGCTCACCTGGGACGTCGTCCAGGCCGGCGCCGCCCCCGGCGCGACCCTCGGCCGCCCTCACATCGCCGACGCCCTGGTCCGTCTCGGCTACTTCCCCACGCGCGACGCCGTGTTCGCCGAGGTGCTCCACGACCGCTCGCCGTACTACGTCGCGCACTACGCGCCCGACCCGGTGACCGCCGTGACCCTGGTCCGCGAGGCCGGGGGAGTGCCCGTCTTCGCCCACCCGCTCGCCAGCAACCGCGGCCGGGTCGTCGGGGACGACGTCGTGGAGGCGATGGTCGAGGCGGGTCTCGGTGGGCTCGAGGTCGACCACCGTGACCACGACCGGGACGCCCGCGAGCACCTGCGCTCACTGGCCCGTCGCTGGGACCTCGTCGTCACGGGGGCCAGCGACTACCACGGCGCCGGCAAGGAGAACCGGCTCGGCGAGAACGTCACCGCGCCGGACGAGCTCGAGCGGCTGCTCGACCAGGCCGTCGGGGCGGCCGTGGTGGCGCCGGGCTAGTCGGCGGCGCTAGTCGGCGGACGGTGCGGCGTCCTGCAGCCGCGTCCGCGCCGCGCGCAGGTGCGGTCCCTCGCGCAGTGGCGGCACGACCGCCTGGACGCCGGACAGCCCGACCCGCAGGGCCCGCAGCGCCGCGGTCGTGGCGGCGTCCGTCAGGCCCGCGGCACCCGGCAGCTCCGGGAGCGCGTACATCCGTCTGGCCCAGGAGGGCAGGGCCGCGAACGCCAGCCCGGCGAGCCCTGCCCACGCCGGCCGCCCCGGCAGCGCGACGAGCCGGGGCATCGGCGGGGCCACGACGTAGGCCGCGGCCTCCCGGGCGGCCGGCGTGACCGCGAGGTCGCCGCGGGTGCGCGCGAGGTGCTCGGCGAGCGCGGCGCGGGAGGCAGGCACCACGTCCGGCTCGAGCCCGACCAGGGCGGCCGCGCGCACCTGCTCGGCGACGTACGCGTCCGCCTCGGCGTCGGTGAGGCGCAGGCCTCCCCTGCGGACGACGTCCAGGAAGGAGTCGACCAGGCACGCGTGCACCCACAGCAGCAGGTCGACGTCCTCACCGGAGTAGTCGCGCCCGGTCACCGGGTCGGTGCCGTGGACCGTGGCGTGCACGGCGCGCACCCGCGCGCCGGCGGTCAGCGCCTCGGCCGTCGAACCGAAGGTGGTGAGCCCGACGTAGTCGGCGGTGTCGCGCAGCCGCCCCCACGGGTCCTCGCGGAACCGCGAGTGCTCGGACACCGCGCGCATCGCCACCGGGTGCAGGGCCTGCAGGAGCAGCGCGCGCAGGCCGGCGACGCCCATCAAGGGGTCAGCGTGGACGCGCCAGGTGACGCTCGCGGGACCGAAGAGCCCGACGTCGACCATGCACCTACGGTGCCGGTCCCGGCCGAAGATCGCAGGTCGGGCACCAGTCAGGGCAGGCGGCGCAGCTCGAACCAGACCCGCTTGCCACCGTTCGCGGTGCGGCAGCCCCACCGGTCCGACAGCGACTCCACCAGCAGCAGCCCGCGTCCGTCGATGTCCGACGGGCCGGCCGCGCGCGGCGCGACGGTGCCCCTGGCCTCGTCGTCCACCTCGATCCGCAGTCCCCGGCGGCCGACACCCGCGCGCACCCGCACCGGGGCCGCGCCGTGCCGGATCGCGTTGGTGACCAGCTCGCTGGTGAGCAGGACGGCGACCTCGGCGTTCTCGCCGTCCACCCCCCAGCCGCGAAGCGCCCGAGCGAGGATGCGGCGGGCGCGCCCGACTTCTCGGGGACCGCTGCCCAGCTCGGCGATCAGCTCCACGCGCGCGATTGTCCACCATGCGCCCGCCCCGGGCAGAATGGTCCGAAGTCCCGGCGCGCCGCCCGACACAGCCGGTGACGAACCGTTCACGCAGAGGAGAACCGCTCGTGACGCTGACCCTGGCCGTCGCCAACCAGAAGGGCGGCGTGGCGAAGACCACGACGGTCGCCTCCCTGGGGGCCGCCTTCGCCGAGCAGGGACTGCGGGTGCTGCTGGTCGACCTCGACCCACAGGCCTGCCTGACGTTCTCCCTCGGCATCGACCCGGACGCCGTGGAGGCCTCGACCCACGAGGTGCTGACCGGCGCCGCGGCCCCGAGCGACGCGGTGGTCGAGGCAGCCGAAGGCGTCCACCTGCTGCCGTCGGCGATCGACCTCGCCGGCACCGAGGCGATGCTGCTGCCCCGGCCGGGCCGGGAGTACGTGCTGCGCTCGGCGTTGGAGCCGGTGCTGCCCGACTACGACGTCGTGCTGCTGGACTGCTCGCCGTCCCTCGGGGTGCTGACCCTGAACGCGCTCACCGCCGCCGACGAGGTCGTGGTCCCGCTGCAGTGCGAGATGCTCAGCCACCGCGGCGTGGGCCAGCTGCTGGACACCGTGGCCGACGTCCAGCGCATCCTCAACCGCGATCTCGTGGTGCGCGGCCTGCTCCCCACGATGTTCGACGGCCGGACCACGCACGCGCGCGCGGTGCTGGCCGACGTCGAGGAGCGCTACGGGCTGCCGGTGCTGTCGCCGCCGATCCCCAAGTCGGTGCGGTTCGCCGAGGCCCCGGCGGTCGGGCGGTCGGTGCTCACCACGTCCCGCGGCTCCAAGGGAGCGGCTGCCTACCGCGAGGTGGCCGCAGGCCTGATGCGGGCCTGGAACCTCACGCCGGGACGGC
>JBMOMI010000386.1:0-3824 GCA_049325235.1 Actinomycetota bacterium
GCCCAGCAGCGCCCCCAGCAGCAGGCCCGGCGCTCGGAACCCGAACACCCCCACCGACGCCACCGCCACGACCAGCCCCGCCCCGACGAGCCACGGCACGACTCCGGGGCGGGGTTGGATCGGCACGTCCGCTCTCCGTGGGTCGGCTGTGGTGGGGGCCGGGGCCGGCACTGGGGGAGGTTAGCGTTGCCGCTCATGGACGCCGCCGACGCCACCTCCAGGGATCCCGACAGCGTCGTGGTCGTCGGCGCGGGCCTCGCCGGCACGTACGCCGTGGCCGGGCTGCGGCGCCGTGGCTTCCAGGGCCACCTCGTGCTGGTCGGCGCCGAGCCCCACCGGCCCTACGACCGGCCGCCGCTGTCGAAGGCCGTGCTCGCCGGCGGCTCGACCACCTCTCTCGAGGACGACCTGGGCGCCGACCTCGACGAGCTGTGCGACGAGGTGCTCCTCGGCCACCGGGTGACCGGCCTGGAGCCCGGCCATCTGGTGTCCGGCGACGGCTGGGAGGAGCCGGCGGACGTCGTCCTGCTCGCGTGCGGGGCCCGCCCGGTGCTGCCCGAGGGCTGGGACGGCGTGGCCACTCTGCGGACCAAGGACGACGCCGAGCGCCTGCGGGCCGGGATGACAGCCGGCACGCGCGTGGTCGTCGCGGGCGCCGGCTGGATCGGCGCCGAGGTGGCGGGCGCCGCGGCGGCGGCCGGGTGCGACGTGACGCTCGTCGAGGCGCTGCCCGCGCCCCTGGCCCGCGAGCTGGGCACCGCCGGCGAGCTCACCCGGCACTGGCACGACGAAGCGGGCGTGCGGCTGCTGACCGGGCACCGGGTGGTGGCCGCCGACGGCGACGGCGTGGTCCTGGACGACGGGCAGCGCATCCGCGCCGACCTGGTGCTCGCCGCGCTCGGCGTCGTGCCGGACGTGGGTTGGCTGCACGAAGCCGGCGAGCACGGTGTCGAGGTCGGCCCCGACCTGAGGGCGGGGGGCGATCTCGGGCCGCACGTGCTCGCCGCGGGCGACTGCGCGGTGCGCTGGTCACCGCGATACGGGCGCTGGCTGTCCGGCGGCCACTGGGAGGAGGCGATGCTCGCCGGGGACGCCGCGGCGGCCTCGATCTGCGGGGAGCGGGTCACGCACGACCCGCCGCCGTACGTCTTCTCCACGCAGTTCGGCCGCCAGGTCGCCCTGGTCGGCCGCCCGCACGCCGGGGCGCGGCTGGTGCTCCGCGGTGAGCCTGCCTCCTCGCAGGGCTGGGCGGCCGGCTGGCTGCTGCCCAGCAAGGACGGCACCGAGCGGCTGGTCGCGTGGCTCACGGTCGACCGGCCACGTGACCTCGCGCAGGTGCGCCACGCGATGGCCACGGCGCCGGGCGACGGGATCGCGGTGGACGCCGCGGTGCTGGCCGACCTCGACCAGGGCGTGCGTGCGGCGTTCCGCTGAGCCGTCGCGGCGCCCGCTCTCTGCCCGGATTCCTTGCGCCGGGCTGCGCCCTCCCAAGCGCCCGGATTCCTTGATCACCGGGGGGTGGGGGTCAGTGGGCGAAGTGCCGCGTCCCGGTGAGGTACATGGTCACGCCGGCGTCGCGGGCGGTCGCGACGACCTCCTCGTCCCGCACCGAGCCACCGGGCTGGACGACGGCCCGCACCCCGGCGTCGAGCAGCACCTGCAGGCCGTCCGGGAACGGGAAGAAGGCGTCCGACGCCGCGACCGAGCCGCGAGCCCGGTCGGCGCCGGCGCGCTCCACGGCCAGCCGGCAGGAGTCGACCCGGTTGACCTGACCCATGCCGATCCCCACGCTGGCACCGCCGGAGGCCAGCAGGATCGCGTTCGACTTCACCGCACGCACTGCGCGCCAGGCGAACTCGAGATCGGCCAGCGTCTCGTCGTCCGCCGGCTCGCCGGTCACGAGGCGCCAGGCCGAGGGGTCGTCGCCGGGCGCGTCGACGCGGTCGGCCTCCTGCACGAGGACGCCTCCGGAGACGTGTCGCCACTCCGCCCGGCCGCGGCCGTAGCCGTCGGGCAGCTCGAGCAGGCGGACGTTCTTCTTGGCGGTCAGCACGCGCAGGGCCTCGTCGGTGAACGCCGGCGCGACGACGACCTCGGTGAACACGTCGGCGAGCTGGAGCGCCATCGCCTCGGTCACCGGGCGGTTGGCGGCCACCACGCCGCCGAACGCCGACACCGGGTCGCAGGCGTGCGCCCGCTGGTGCGCCTGGGCGATCGGGTCGTCGGCGTCGGGCGAGGCGACCGCGATGCCGCAGGGGTTGGCGTGCTTGATGATCGCGACGGCGGGGAGCTGGTGGTCGAAGGCCGCCCGCAGCGCGGCATCGGCGTCGACGTAGTTGTTGTAGGACATCGCCTTGCCGTGCACCTGCGCCGCCTGGGCGATCCCTGGATCGGCGTCCGTGTCGACGTACAGCGCCGCCTGCTGGTGCGGGTTCTCCCCGTACCGCAGCACCTCGGCGCGCTCGAGGGCAAGGCCGGTGTACGGCGGCCAGCCGCTGGAGTCCGGGGCCAGCTCGGTCTCGCACCAGTTCGCGACCGCGGCGTCGTAGGCAGCGGTGTGCGCGAAGGCGCGGGCGGCCAGCCGGCGGCGGGCGGCGAGATCGAAACCGCCGTCCCGCACGGCGTCCAGGACCTCGCCGTACCCGGACGGGTCGACGACGACCGCCACACTGGCGTGGTTCTTCGCCGCCGCGCGGACCATCGAGGGGCCGCCGATGTCGATCTGCTCGACCACGTCCTCGAGCCCGGCGCCGGACCGGACCGTCGCCCGGAAGGGGTACAGGTTGACCACCACGAGGTCGAACGCCTCGACACCGAGCGTCTGCAGCTGGCGCACGTGGTCGGGGTTGCGGCGGTCCGCGAGGATCCCGGCGTGCACCTTCGGGTGCAGGGTCTTGACCCGGCCGTCAAGGCACTCGGGGAAGCCGGTGACCTGCTCGACCGGCGTCACCGGGACGCCAGCGGCCGCGATGCGCCCGGCCGTCGAGCCGGTGGACACGATGGCGACGCCTGCGGCGTCCAGGCCGGTGACGAGCTCCTCGAGGCCGGTCTTGTCGTAGACGCTGATCAGGGCCCGGCGCACCGGCACCCGTTCGTCCGCCGTGGTCGGGGTCATCCGATGGTCACCTTCCTGCCGGAGACGGTCCAGCCGTCGCGGCACATCCGCCCGACGACGTCGACGAGCGTGCTGCGCTCGACTGCCTTGATGCGTTCGTGCAGCGACGCCTCGTCGTCGTCGGCCTCGACCGGCACGGCGCGCTGCGCGACGATCGCGCCGGTGTCGACGCCGGCGTCGACGAGGAACAGCGTCGTCCCGGTGACCTGGACGCCGTAGGCCAGGGCGTCGCGGACCGCGTGCGTGCCGGGGAACGCCGGGGACAGCGCGGGGTGGCTGTTGAGGCAGCGGCCGCCGAAGGCGTCCAGGAACACCGGCCCGACCAGCCGCATGAAGCCAGCGAGCACCACGAGGTCCGGCTCGTGCGCGGCCACCACGGACGTCAGGCCCTCGTCCCACGAGGCCCGGTCGGCGAAGGCGTCGAGCGGGACGACGAACGTCGGGACGCCGGCCCGGCGCGCCCGGTCCAGCCCCGGGGCGTCGCGCCGGTCGGAGCCGACGGCGACGACGGCGAACGCCGGGTCTGCGGCGTCCAGCAGCGCCTGCGCCAAGGACCCGGCGCCGGAGAGCAGCACGACGAGCCGGGCGGGGTTGCCGGTGGCGAACCGCCGGGCACCGGCCGGCTGCGGGGCCGGCGTCGCGTCCGCGGTCACGGTCGGAGACGATAGCCACCGAGCCGTCGAGAGCCGAGCCGGGGAGGAGGGCGGCC
>JBMOMI010000387.1:0-3816 GCA_049325235.1 Actinomycetota bacterium
TACCGGCGAGCCCTGTCGTCCTACGAGGTCAAGATGCACGCCGTCCCGCTGATGTACCGGTGCGTCGACGAGCCCAGCGCGTACGAGGTGCGGCTCGACGCCCGATCCGGTGAGGTGCGGCACTTCGCCGGCGCGCTCGCCGACGACGGGTGAGGCCCGGCGGACGTGGCCGACGAGACGGTGGCCCGAGCCCGGTAGCCTTGCCCCTTCCGAGAACGACACAGTTCCGCCGACACCCAGCCGGATGGAGTGATCCCGTGGCTGCCACGAGCAACCGCATCGACACCCTGGTCAGCCTCGCCAAGCGCAGGGGGTTCGTCTACCCGAGCGGCGAGATCTACGGCGGCACGCGGTCGGCCTGGGACTACGGCCCGCTGGGGGTCGAGCTCAAGGAGAACCTCAAGCGGCAGTGGTGGCGGGCCATGGTCACGGGCCGCGAGGACGTCGTCGGGCTGGACTCCTCGGTGATCCTTCCGCGGCAGACCTGGGTGGCGTCCGGCCACGTGGACGCGTTCCACGACCCGCTCACCGAGTGCCAGGCGTGCCACAAGCGGTTCCGGGCCGACCAGATGCTCGAGGAGTTCGAGGAGAAGAAGGGCCGCCCGGCATCCGGTCTGGAGGAGGTGGCCTGCCCGAACTGCGGCAACCGCGGCGCGTGGACCGAGCCGCGCGAGTTCAACATGATGCTCAAGACGTACCTCGGCCCGGTCGAGGACGAGTCCGGCCTGCACTACCTGCGGCCGGAGACCGCGCAGGGCATCTTCGTCAACTTCCTCAACGTGATGACGACGGCGCGCAAGAAGCCGCCGTTCGGCATCGGCCAGATCGGCAAGTCGTTCCGGAACGAGATCACGCCGGGCAACTTCATCTTCCGCACGCGCGAGTTCGAGCAGATGGAGATGGAGTTCTTCGTCGAGCCGGGCACGGACGAGGAGTGGCACCAGTACTGGATCGACGAGCGGATGCGGTGGTACGTCGACCTCGGCATCGCACGGGAGAACCTGCGCGAGTACGAGCACCCCAAGGAGAAGCTCTCCCACTACTCCAAGCGCACCGTCGACATCGAGTACCGCTTCAACTTCCCCGGGTCGGAGTGGGGTGAGCTGGAGGGCATCGCGAACCGCACCGACTTCGACCTGACCACGCACTCCAAGCACTCCGGTGTGGACATGACGTACTTCGACCAGACCAAGAACGAGCGCTGGACGCCGTACGTCATCGAGCCGGCGGCCGGCGTCGGGCGGCCGATGATGGCGTTCCTCCTCGAGGCGTACGACGAGGACGAGGCGCCGAACGCCAAGGGCGGTGTCGACAAGCGGGTCGTGCTCCGGCTGGACCCGCGCCTGGCTCCGGTGAAGGCCGCGGTCCTCCCGCTCTCCCGCAACGAGGCCCTGTCGCCCAAGGCGCGTGACCTGGCGGCCGAGCTGCGGACGCTGTGGAACATCGAGTTCGACGACGCCGGTGCGATCGGCCGGCGCTACCGCCGGCAGGACGAGATCGGCACGCCGTTCTGCGTCACGGTCGACTTCGACACCCTCGACGACCAGGCCGTCACGGTCCGCGAGCGGGACTCCATGCACCAGGAACGCGTGGCCCTGGACCAGGTGCAGTCCTACCTCGCCGCGAGGCTGCCCGGCTGCTGACCCGCTCGCCTGCCCCTGGCTGTCTGCTGCCGTCGCCGCGGTGTCGGTGGTCGCGTCGACAGTGCCACCATGGACGTCGACAGTGCCACCTTGGACGTGGCGTCACACCCAGGAAGAGGCGGTTCCCCGTGTCGGCTGTACCTGAGACAGACCTCCGGCTGCACGACGGTCCGTGGACCGAAGAGGACTACCTCGCGCTCCCAGAGGACCGGACGCGGACAGAGCTCCTGGACGGCGGGCTGCTCGTGAACCCGTCTCCGACCGTGCGGCACCAGCGGCTGTCCCTGCGCCTGTCGCTCGCACTGGACGCACATCGTCAAGCCGGCATGGAGGTGCTGGAGACGATCAACGTGCGGGTGGGACCGGGGAGGATTCTCATCCCGGACATCGTGATACTCGCGGCGGAGATCGACGACGCGACGGTGGTGGATGCCGCGGACGTCGCGCTCGTGGTGGAGATCGTGAGCGAGGGGAGCGTCGCCGCCGACCGGGCGATCAAGCCGCGGCTGTATGCCGAGGCCGGGATCGGCACGTACGTGCGCATCGAGCTGCAGGATCGTTCGCCCGTCGCGACCGTCTTCCGGCTCGAGGGAGGCGGGTACAGGCCCGTGGGCCCAGCCGGTGCCGTGCTCCGGTTGGCCGAGCCGTTCGCCGCCAACGTCGACCTGGCCGCGTTGCTGGCGGCGGACCGGCCGACGGCCGGGTGACGGCTGCCGCTCCGGGGCGAGTCACCGTGTCATGGGCCAGCTCGCCGTGGCAGCGGGGTGAGGCGCACGAGCGGGATGACCCGCGTGGTCCGGCGCAGGTAGCGCGAGTAGTCCGGTGCCGCGGCGAGGATGCGTGGCCAGGACGCCGCGGACTCGTCCGGAGACAGCTCCGCGGCACGCACCTGGAGGGTGCGGCCCTCCACCTCGACGCGGGCCTCGGGGTGCGCCTCGAGGTTGAGGTACCACGAGGGATGTGTCGGAAGGCCACTGTTGGCGGCAACCACGATCATGTCGTGCCCGTCGGGGAAGTACTGCACGATCACGGTGCGGGGGAGGCCTGAGCGTCGCCCGGTGGCGGTGAGGAGGAGTGCGCGGCGTCCCCACACGCGGGTGATGCGGCCGGCGGTCCGCCGGTACAGCCACGCTCCAACCCTGATCGAGTGTGCGTCCACCTGGTGCTCGATGCGAGTCCTGAGCGTCTCGGAGAGCATTCTCGGTCACCTCCGTCCCATTCCACGGCCCGGGGGAGAGGCCGACCAGAGGCCGTGGTCCTCGACGACGGGCCGCCCTCGACCCCGCAGCCGACGACGCCGCCGGGACGCTGCTGGGACGTCGCCGCCTACCCTTGCCGTATGCCCGCGCCGACCGTCGTGACCACGCCGCTGCGCATCGGGCCGCACGTCGTCGACACGCCCGTCGTGCTGGCCCCGATGGCGGGGATCACCAACCAGGCCTTCCGGCGGCTGTGCCGCGAGTTCGGCGCCGGCGTCTACGTCTCCGAGATGGTCACCTCCCGAGCACTCGTGGAGCGGACCGCGGAGTCGATGCGGCTGATCCGCCACGACGCCGACGAACGGCCCCGCAGCGTTCAGCTGTACGGCGTCGACCCCGTCACCGTCGGCGCGGCGGTCCGCATGCTCGTCGAGGAGGACCGCGCCGACCACGTGGACCTCAACTTCGGCTGCCCGGTGGCCAAGGTGACGCGCAAGGGCGGCGGGTCAGCGCTGCCGTGGAAGACCGAGCTCTTCACCTCGATCGTGCGCAGCGCCGTTCGCGCGGCCGAGCCCGCCGGCGTCCCGGTCACCGTCAAGATGCGCAAGGGCATCGACGACGAGCACCTCACCTACCTGGAGGCCGGCCGCGCCGCCGCAGGTGAGGGCGCGGCGGCCGTGGCGCTGCACGCCCGCACCGCGGTGCAGTTCTACTCCGGCACCGCCGACTGGTCGGCGATCGCCCGCCTGCGGGAGGCGGTGCCCGACGTCCCCGTGCTCGGCAACGGCGACATCTGGTCCGCCGAGGACGCGCTGCGGATGGTCGACGAGACCGGCTGCGACGGCGTCGTCGTGGGCCGCGGCTGCCTCGGACGGCCTTGGCTGTTCGCGGACCTGGCTGCGGCGTTCGCCGGCCGCCCCGAACGTGTGCGCCCGGGCCTGGGGGCGGTGGCGGCCACGCTGCGCCGTCACGCT
>JBMOMI010000388.1:0-3809 GCA_049325235.1 Actinomycetota bacterium
CGGAAGCGGTGTGGAGGGACGGCCACCGAGGACGAAGGGGATACGGGCCCGCGCCAGCTGGCCCGGCAGCGGGTCGTCCTCGTGCACGGAGACCAGGATGACTCCGTCCACGTGGCCGGCGCGCACGAAGCTGCTCACCTGTGCGTGGTGCTCGTCGTTCTGGGCCAGCATGACGACGAGCTGCATCCCCGAGCCGAGCAGGGACTGGCTGGCCGCCACGACCACGCTCGAGAGGTACGGGTCCGCGAACCCGAACTCGACCGGTTCGCGCACCACCAGCGCGATCGAGTCGGTGCGCCGCGTGACCAGCGAGCGCGCCGCTCGGTTCGGCACGTAGCCGAGCTGCTCGATCGCCGCCTCGACGGACTCCCGGACTCCAGGGGTGACGTTGGACGTCCCGTTGATGACGCGCGAGACGGTGGCCGGGGAGACCCCCGCGAGGGTGGCGACCGTCGCCAAGGTGGGCTCGCGACGGCGAGGCCGCTGGGCGATGGTCACGCCGTTCGTTCCTCCCTCGTCGCGTCCTGGGCACTGAGGCCATTGTTGCGGATCACGTCCCGGTACCAGAGGGCACTCTGGCGCGGCGTGCGGCGCTGCGTCACGTAGTCCACGTGGACGAGCCCGAAACGCTGGCTGTACCCCTCGGCCCACTCGAAGTTGTCGAGCAGCGACCACACGAAGTATCCCCGCAGGTCGGCGCCGGCCTCGATGGCGTCGAGGGCGGCCGCCACGTGGTCGCGCAGGTACGCCACGCGCCGGGGGTCGGACGCGACACCGGCGTCCGGGTCGTCGGGGAACGCGGCCCCGTTCTCGGTGACGATCAAGGGAAGTCCCGGCGCCTCGGACGAGAGGCGCAGCAGCACGTCGGTGAGACCCGACGCGTCGATGGCCCAGCCCATGCCGGTGCGCGGGACGTCGAGGTCGACGAACGCGACGTCGTCACAGCCCGGGTAGGCCGCGGTCGCCCCCGGATCCGGCTCCTCGCCGGGGGCACGGCCGCGGACGACGGTGGGCGAGTAGTAGTTCACCCCCAGCGCGTCCAGGGACCCGGCCACGAGGTCGAGGTCCCCGTCGTGCACGAAGGCCCAGTCGGTGAGGTGGCGCGTGCGCTCCTGGACGTCGGCGGGGTACCTGCTGTGCAGCAACGGGTCGAGGAACAGCCGGGTCATCAGACCGTCCACCATGGACGCGGCGCGACGGTCCTGTTCCGACTCGCTCGCGGGACGCACGGCGGTCTGGTTGAGCGTGAGGGAGATCTCGCTGTCCGCGGGGAGAACGGCTCGCATCGCGCGCGCCGCGAGCCCGTGCCCGAGGAGGAGGTGGTGCGCGGCCGCCAGCGCCGCCGCCGGCTCCGTCCGACCGGGCGCGTGCACGCCGGCCGCGTAGCCCAGGAAGGCGGCCACCCAGGGCTCGTTGAGGGTCTGCCAGTGCCGCACCCGGTCACCGAAGTGGGCGGCGACGACTGCGGCGTGGTCGGCGAAGCGCCGGGCGGTGTCCCGCTGCGGCCACCCGCCGGCGTCCTCGAGCTCGGCGGGCAGGTCCCAGTGGTACAGGGTGACGAACGGCGTGATGCCCGCCTCGAGGAGCGCGTCGACCAAACGGTCGTAGAAGGCGAGGCCGGCGGGGTTCGCGGGTCCCCGGCCCGAGGGGTGCACGCGCGGCCAGCTGACGGAGAACCGGTACGTCGGCAGCTCGAGGTCTGCCATCAGCGCGACGTCCTCGCGGAACCGGCGGTAGTGGTCGGCCGCGACGTCGCCGGTGTCACCGTTCTTGACCGCGCCGGGGCGACGGGAGAACACGTCCCAGATGGACGGTCCGCGGCCGTCGGCCGAGGCGGCGCCCTCGATCTGGTAGGCGGCGGTCGAGGCTCCCCACCGGAAGCCGTCGGGGAAGGTGCGCACGGGCCGGGTCACCCCTTCACCGCCCCTTGCATGATGCCGCCGATGATCTGCCGGCCGAGCAGCAGGAAGACGACGAGCATGGGAAAGGTACCGATGACGGCTCCGGTGAGGGTGAGTGAGTAGTCGACCTGGATCCCGCTCGCGAGGTTCGAGATCGCCACCTGCACGGTGGGGTTCTGCGAGTTCAGGACGATCAGCGGCCAGAACAGGTCGTTCCAGTAGGTGATGAAGGTCAGCAGGCCGAGCACGGCGGCAGCGGGCCGGGCGACCGGGAGGACGATGTTCCAGTAGATCCGCAGCGTGCTCGCGCCGTCCACGCGTCCCGCCTCGATCAGCTCGGTGGGCAGCGCGGTCACGAGGTACTGCCGCATGAAGAACACGCCGAACGCCGTGACGAGCGACGGCAGGACGACGGCGCGCAGGTCGTTCCCCCAGCCGAACCACTGCGTCACCATGATGTAGAGAGGGATGACGCCGAGCTGGGTGGGGATGAGCATCGTCCCGACGACACCACCGAACAGGGCGCCCCGGCCCCGGAACCGCAGCTTGGCGAACGCGAAGCCGGCGAGAGTGCTCGTCAGCAGCACCGAGAACGTGATGGTGCCGCAGACCAGCACCGAGTTGACCAGTGCGCGGCCGAAGCTCGCCTGGTCGAAGGCCCGGACGACGTTGTCCCACAGCTGGGGGCCCGGAACCAGGGTCGGCGGGTAGCGGCCGATCGTCGACTGGTCGTTCGACGCCACGACGACGGACCAGTAGAGCGGGAAGACCGACAGCAGCACCAGCACGGTCAGCGCGAGGTACGTCGGCCAGCGCGCGGCGTCGACGCCGACGCGGGGGCGACGGGCTGGTCGGACGGCGACGGGGGTGGTGGTCACGGAGGCCTCTCAGTCCTCGGAGCGGATGCGACGCGCCAGCAGCAGGTTCACGACGACGATCACGACGATGACGGCGAACAGGCCCCAGGCCACCGCGGACGCGTAGCCGTACCGCCCGTTGAACCAGAACTGCTGGTAGAGGTAGAGCACCGCGGTCTGGAACTCGCGGCTGGTGCCGCCGTTGGCGCTGCGGGACGTGTCGAACAGCAGCGGCTCGCCGAAGAGCTGCAGGGCTCCGACGGTGGACACGACGACTGTGAAGATGATCGTGGGGCGCAGGCTCGGGACCGTGATGTGCCAGAACTGGCGCCAGCGCGAGGCGCCGTCCACGGAGGCGGCCTCGTAGAGCTCGTACGGGATCGCCTGCAGGGACGCCAGGTAGATCAGGGCGTTGTAGCCGGTCCAGCGCCAGATCACCATCACCGACACGGCGGTCCACGACGCGAGGCGCCCGCTGTCCCAGTCCACCGGCCCCAGGCCGACCAGCCCGAGCACCCAGTTGACCGGGCCGAAGTCGCGGGCGAAGAGCTGGCCGAAGATCAGCGCGACGGAGGCCACGCTCGTCACGTAGGGCGCCAGCACGCCCATCCGGTAGAACAGCCGGCCGCGCAGCCGGTAGTTCAGCAGGTGGGCGATCCACAGCGCGAGGAGCAGCTGCGGCACGGTCGACAGGACGCCGATGCCGAACGTGTTGACGAGGGCGTTCCAGAAGTTCTCGTCGGCCAGCAGGGTGCGGTAGTTCTCCAGGCCGATGAACTCGCTCTCGCTGCCGGGATTGCGCGGGTTCCACGCGGTGAGCGAGACGTACCCGGTGTACAGCAGCGGGAACACGCCGACGACGGCGAACAGCACGAAGAACGGCGCGATGAAGATGTACGGCGCACCGTGGACGTCGAACCGGTGCCGCCGCGACGGGCGGCTGGTGGGTGCCGGCGACCCGGCTGCCGGACGAGGCCCCCGTCGTTTGGGCAGCGGCTGGGTGACCGCCATGGCGGCTCTCCTGTCGGTGTGGATGGTGGGGGCGGAGGGC
>JBMOMI010000389.1:0-3794 GCA_049325235.1 Actinomycetota bacterium
CGCCGCCGGTGCCGAGCACCGCGGCGCCACGCGCGAGGGCCGGCAGGTCGTCGACGGTGACCTTGCGCATCAGCGCTCCAGCCGCAGGTCGCCGACCGCCTTGCACCGGATCCGGGTCGCGTTGCCGGGCAGGTAGGGGATCGGCACCTCGTCGAAGTCGACGATGCGGACGGCGGAGGGGTCGGCGCCGGCGGCGACCGCCCGGTCCACCGCCTCCTGGCGCGCCTCGTCGACGACCGCGTCGCGGCGGCCGGGTTCGATGGCGTAGACGCGGTCGACCTCGCCGCCGACCTGGGCGATGGCCGCGCCGATCGCGTTCGCCACCGCGAAGTTGGCGGGGCGGTGGACGGCGCCGGCACCCGGCAGCTCGTCCGGCAGGAGGATCGAGCCGCCGCCGACCGCGACCACCGGCAGGGGCTCGGACGACGTCCGCATCCGGTCGACGACGTCGGCGACGTCCGCCGCCACCCGCTCGAGGGCCTCCTTGACGAGGCGCTGGTCGAGGCCGGCCACCGCGCTCGGGTCGCCGATGTCGGCCCGGCCGGCCGCGACGGCGACGTCGGTGGCGGTCAGCGTGGCGCCGCCGAAGACGAGCGCCTCCTCGGTGAGCCGGTAGCCGACCGAGCGCGGCCCCACCGTGACCGAGCCGGCGTCCGTGACCAGGCTGCCGCCGCCGATGCCGATGCTGAGGACGTCGGGCATCCGGAAGTTGGTGCGGACGCCGGCGACGCTGACCTCGGTCGTCGCCTCGCGGGGGAAGCCGTTGGTGAGCACGCCGACGTCGCTGGTGGTGCCGCCGACGTCGACGACGGCGCACGTGTCCAGGCCCGAGAGCAGGGCGGCCCCGCGCATGGAGTTCGTCGGCCCGGAGGCGAACGTGGCCACCGGGTACCGGCGGGCGTAGTCGACGTCCATGAGCGTGCCGTCGTTCTGGCTGAGGAACAGCGGCGCGGTGATG
Organism: Actinomycetota bacterium; assembly: GCA_049325235.1. GTDB lineage: Bacteria > Actinomycetota > Actinomycetes > Actinomycetales > SCSIO-59966 > SCSIO-59966. Next base: position 959 of record JBMOMI010000389.1, read on the forward strand.
CCGTGCCCGGCCACGGACCCGGCCAGCCCGTCGACGATGTGCGCGGCGAGCTCGCGCAGCGCCGCGTTGATGATCGTCGCGTTCTCTCGCTCCAGCAGGCCGATGCGCCCGATCTCGTGGGACAGCGAGATCGCGACGTCCGGGCCGAGCTCCTCGGCGAGGATCTCGGCGGCGCGCTGCTCGAACTCGTCGTTCACCGGCGAGAACACCGACGACACGGCGACCGACCGGACGCCGTGGGCGGCCATGTCGGCGGCGTGGCGGCGCAGCTCGTCGTCGTCCAGCTCGGCGATGTGCCGGCCGTCGAACTCGTGACCGCCGTGCGCCAGGTAGGCCCGCCCGGCGATCGCGTCGACGAGCCGCTCCGGCCAGTCGACCATCGGCGGCAGCGACGCGGTGGCCGGTAGCCCGAGCCGCAGCGCCGCCGTCGGTGCCAGCCGGCGCGCCTCGACGAGAGCGTTGATGAAGTGCGTGGTGCCGATCATCACGGCCTGCACGTCGCCCGGGTCGAACGCGCGCTGGCTCTGCAGGCTGTCCAGCGCGTGGACGATGCCGCTGGTGACGTCGCCGCTCGTGGCGGACTTCGTCGCGGCGAGCACGGTGGTGCCGTCGAGCAGGACGGCGTCGGTGTTGGTGCCGCCGACGTCGATGCCGATGCGCACGGTTCCTCCTGCGGGGGAGTGGTCGGGACCCGTGAGCCGGGTCAGGTGGTGGGCTGGCTGACGGAGACCGGCTGCTCGGCGGCGAGCTCGGCCTGAGCCTCGGCGACGTCCGTGGTCCGGCTCGTACCGACTCCCCGGACCAGACCGGCCTTGCCGGCGACGACGTAGGCGACGAACGCCACCACCAGCGAGTTGATGCTGGGCAGGCCCCAGGCCACGAAGTGGCCGACGAGGGCGGACCCCACCCAGATGACGAGCGTGGCCGGCACCCAGGTCGGTGCGGTGGAGGGCAGTGCCGACCGGGTCCGGGACTCCTCGAGGTCCCCGCGCCACCGCTTCACGACGAAGTACTCGGCGACCATGATCCCCGCGATCGGCGGGAACGCGACGCCCAGCACGATCAGGAAGTCGATGAACCGCTCGAGGATGCCGCCGGCGGCCAGCACGCTGCCGACGACGCCGACGCCGAGAGTGACCATCGCGCGGTTGACGTGCTTGCCGAACACGGTGCCGACGAAGTTCACGACGCCCAGGCCGGAGCTGTAGAGGTTCCAGTCGTTGATCTTCAGGGTGCCCAGGATGATCACCAGGACGCCGACCCAGCCGACGGACGACGTCACGATCGTGATGATGTCGGCCGAGCGGATGGCGTGGGCGAGCAGGACGCCGGCCAGCCCGATGACGTACTCCCCGAGCGTGATGCCGACGAGGGTCTGCTTCACCACGTCACCGGCGGTGCGGTTGAAGCGGGTCATGTCGGGGGTGATCACCGCGCCGACGATGAATCCTCCGGCGACCAGGGTGGTGCCCTGCAGCAGGGTCAGCTGCGGGCCGGCGGGCGCCGAGCGCACCAGGTCGCCGAGGCTGTGGTTGGTGAGCTCGCTGAGGATCGACCACCCGACCAGGACGACGAAGGCGGGCACGGTGAGGTAGGCGACCCACTGCATCGAGCGGAAGCCCCACAGCACGATGAACGTGACCGCGAGGCCGAAGACCAGCGACCACGCCCAGACCGGCAGGGCACCGAGCAGGGAGGCGAGCCCGGCCGCGGAGACCGCGGACTGGATGCCGAACCAGCCGATGAGGCTGATGCCGATCGCCAGGCCGATCAGCGAGGAGCCGGCGTGGCCGAAGCCGGTCCAGCGCGCGATCACCGACGTCTGCAGACCCTCGCGGACGCCGATGATGCCGACGAGGATGGCGACCAGCTCGAGGACGACGGCGCCCAGCGTGAGCGCCCAGAACGCGTCCCAGAAGCCCATGCCGAAGCCGAGGGTGGATCCGAGCAGGAACTGGCTGAGCGCGGAGATCTGCCCGAACCGCTGGGTGGCCACGGACCACCACGAGTAGCGGGCGGACTGGGGAACCCGGGTGAGCGCGTAGTCGTCGACTCCCACGTGGCCACCGGCCATGACGGCACCTCCTCAAGGTGAGCGATGCCGGGACCGTAGGGCCGGTGTGGTCGCCCGTGCACGGTTGGAACTGCACGGTCGAAAGGCGAGGACAGTGCAGATCGCACTCCGGGCCGGAATCCTCCGTCGAGTCCGCCAGCCCACTGTGATCCTTTGCTGCGCTATCACCAACACGCCGCTCGGCGCGTCCGCCACAACGCAACAAAGGATCATGGTCGGACCACGCTTGTGCCCTTTCGGCAGTTGCCCGTTCAGGCAATCAGCGCGCCCGGCCCCGCTCGCGCTCGTGCTCCGCGCCGCCCGGACGCACGCCGCGCCCCGACAACCGGGCGTGCACGGCGTGCTCGTCCAGCCCCTCGTCGTCGACGTGCCACGTGCCGGCGAACCGCCAGTACGTCAGGCCGCCGACCGTCAGGTAGGCCACCGGCACCCTTCGCGACCACTCCTCCATCGCGCGCAGCTGGGACATCGGCAGGCGGAACGAGGAGTGGAACCGGTGACCGGTGACCGTCAGCACGACCCGGTACTTCCGCGTCAACACCGCGACGACGTCCCGCGGGCAGCTCACCTGCACGTCGTCAACGCGCTTCAGCATGGTCGTCCCCGTTCAGTACCTGCGAATCACAGCGCCGCCGTCGCGACCAGGTACCCACCCACCAACGCGATCAGCGCACCGATGGCGATCAGCGTCCAGTCGGCCTTCGTGTAGCGCCGCCGCCCGTCGCGGCGCCGGTCGTGCATGCCGGGGTAGCTCATCGGCGT
>JBMOMI010000390.1:0-3792 GCA_049325235.1 Actinomycetota bacterium
CACGCCGCGCACCCGCTCCTGCTCCTCGGCCAGGAACGCGTCGAACTCGTCCCCGGACAGGTACGTGTCCTCCCAGCCGTTGCGCTCCAGCTGGTCCTGCCACGCCTGCGACGAGTGCAGCGCGTCCACGAGGTCGACGAGCTTCTGCCGTGCCTCGTCGCTCAGGTTCGGAGGGCCGACGACGCCGCGCCAGTTGGTGAGCTCCACGTCGAGCCCTGCCTCGGTCAGGGTCGGGGCGTCGATGCCCTCCACGCGCTCGGCGCCGGAGACGGCGAGGGCGCGCAGCGTGCCGGCCTCCACCTGCTCGGCGTACTCACCGACGCCGGAGATGCCGGCCGACACCTGGCCACCGAGCAGTGCAGCCAGGGACTCCCCGCCGCCGGAGAACGCCACGTAGTTGAGGTCCTCGACCGGCACGTCACCGGCCTGTGCGATGAGCGCCGCGAGGATGTGGTCGGTGCCGCCGGCCGACCCGCCGGCGATGGAGACGGCACGGCCGTTCTGCTTCATGTCGGAGACGAGGTCGTCGATCGTCTGGTACGGCGAGTCCGCCGGGACGACGACGATCTCGTCCTCCGCGGTGAGCCGTGCGATCGGCGTCGTGTCCTCCAGCGTGGCCTGGGACTCGTTGGTCTCGATCGCGCCGACCATGACGAGGCCCATCACCATGAGGAAGTCCTCGCTGCGCTCGTTGGCGAGCTCGGCGAGCCCGACCGTGCCCCCGGCCCCGCCGACGTTGCTGACCTGCACGCTCTTCGCCAGGCCCTCCTCCTCGAAGGCAGCGGCCATCGCGCGAGCCGTCTGGTCCCAACCGCCGCCGGGGTCGGCCGGGGCCATCACCTGCAGCCGGCCGACGGGCTCGACGCCGCCCTCGCCGCCGCCTCCGGCGGCGCCGCCGGAGGTGCCCGAGCAGCCTGCGACGAGCAGCGCCACCGCGGCGGCTGCGGCACTGGCGGTGATCCGCCAACGACGTGACGTGTGGAGCATCGGCCTTCCTCCCTGGTTCGCGCGTCCGCACCGGACGACGTGGGAGAGACGCTAGGAACGACTCCGGGCCGCCGGAAGGCTGCGGTCGTAGAGGTCTTTTCGGTCGTTCTGGTCACCGCTGCGGCTGGGGCACACTGGCGGCGTGCGCCGGACACTGCCGCTCGGCCTGCACCTGCTGCTGCTGCAGGTCGGGATCGTCCTCATCACCGTGACGGCGGCGGGCGCGGTCGCCGTCCGGCTGCAGCAGGAGCAGATCCGCGACAACTACCGCGCCCAGGTGCTGACGGTCGCCACCAGCGTGGCCCGGCTGCCGAGCGTCGTCGAGGCGTACGAGCAGCCGGACCCGAGCAGCACGCTGCAGCCGCTCGCGGAGCTGATCCGCAAGGCGTCGGGCATGACGTTCGTGGTGATCACTGACGCCGAGGGCATCCGGTACTCGCACCCCAACCCGGACCGGATCGGGGAGCGGGTCTCCACCGACCCGACCAGCACGCTGGACGGCGAGGTGTTCGTCGGCACCGAGACCGGCACGCTGGGGACGTCCTTGCGCGCCAAGGTGCCGGTGCGGGACGCCGACGGCGAGGTGATCGGCGCGGCGTCCGTCGGCATCCTGGAGAGCACGCTCGCCGCCGACCTGCGCGAAGACGTGCCCGCTGTCGCCGGCTGGCTCAGCGGCGCGGCGTTGCTCGGCTCGGTCGGGTCGTTGCTCGTGGCGCGCACCGTGCGGCGCCGCATCTTCGGCCTGGAGCCGGAGGAGATCGCGCGGCTGCTGGAGACCCGCGAGGCCATGCTGCACGGCATCCGCGAGGGGGTCGTGGCCGTCGACGCCGACGGGCGCATCGCCCTGGTGAACGACGAGGCGACCCGCCTGCTGGGGCTGGACGGCGACGCGACCGGCCGCAGGGCGAGCGACGTGCTGGACGACGGGATGCTCGCGCTCGTGCAGGGTGACCGGCCGGTGGTCGACGAGATCGTCCTGTCCGGTGAGCGGATGCTGGTGGCCAACCGCACACCCGCCACGGTGCACGGTCGGCGCGTGGCCGACGTCCTCACGCTACGCGACCGCACCGAGCTGTTCAGCGCCATGCGCGAGCTCGACGGCCAGCGCAGCCTGGCCAACACGTTGCGCGCGCAGGCACACGAGTTCAGCAACCGGCTGCACGTCGTCCAGGGGCTCATCGAGCTGGGGCGGAACGAGGAGGCGGTCGCCTTCATCGAGCGGGTGGGCGGCGGCGGCAAGGTGCTCAGCGGGGCGCCGCTGTCGGTGGTGGAGGACCCGACGGTGGCGGCGCTGCTGCTGGCGAAGGCCGCGGTAGCGCGGGAACGCGGGCTGACCCTCACGCTCGACGCGGAGAGCCGGGTGGCGCCGGGCGCGGGCGACGACGTCGTGACCGTGCTGGGCAACCTCGTCGACAACGCGCTCGACGCCGCCGGGCACGGCGGGCGGGTCGTCGTCCTCGTGCGGAGCGAGCCGGACGGCGGTGTGCGGGTGCGGGTGGACGACGACGGGCCGGGGATCCCCGAAGGCGAACGGCGACGGGTGTTCGACGTCGGTGTGACGACCAAGTCGCTTCCAGGGTCCGTCGAGTCGCACGGCCGCGGCATCGGGCTCGCGCTCGTGGCGCGGATCGCCGCCCGCCGGGGCGGCCGTGCCGAGGCCGGCCAGTCTCCGCTCGGCGGCGCCCGGGTGGAGGTCGACCTGGGGCCGGCCCGCACCCAGGTGCCCCAGGAGAGCGGCTCGTGACCGGCCACGTCACGCGCGTGCTGGTCGTCGACGACGACGTCGCCGTGGCGAGCGTGCACCGCGGCTACGTCGAGTCGGTGCCGGGTTTCGCCGTCGTCGCCCTGGCGCACACCGGCGCGGAGGCGGTCGAGGCGGTGCGCGCGCTGCGGCCCGACCTGGTGCTGCTCGACATCTACCTGCCCGACCTCTCCGGCCTGGAGGTGCTGCGGTCGATGCGGGCGAGCCCGGGCCCCCAGCCCGACGTCATCGTCATCAGCGCGGCGCGGGAGCTGGAGACCGTGCGTGACGCGATGGTGAGCGGCGTCGTCCACTACCTGGTCAAGCCGTTCTCGCTCGCCACGCTGCGGGAGCGCCTGGAGTCCTACGCCGCGCACCGTGCGGACGTCCTGCGGCGGTCGTCGCGCCCTGACCTGGAGCAGGACGACGTCGACCGCCTCCTGCAGACCCGGCACCGGTCGCTCACCGCGAGCCCGCTGCCCAAGGGGCTCTCCCAGCGGACGCTCGAGCTGGTCGCGACGACGCTGCGACGCGCCGGGGCCGAGCTGTCCGCCGCCGAGGTGGCCGGGCGCTGCGGCATGGCGCGGGTCAGCGCGCGCCGGTACCTCGAGCACCTCGCGGCCATCGGGCTCGCCGACGTGCGGCCCCGTTACGGGTCGGCGGGACGCCCGGAGAACGGCTACCGCTGGGCCGGGTGACGCGGCCGGCTACGGGCGCGCCTCGTCGAGCTCGATGCCCACGACGTCGGCTCGATGTTCGTCCTCGTGCGGCTCGCACACCAAACGTGCGCCTGCCGGAAGGCGGTCAAGCCGTATGCTCAGCCGCCGATACAACCGTGACGAATCCACAGCCACGGGCGGGGGACATGAACGGACGCCGGGCCATCGCGGCCGTGCTCACAACGGCCGCGGCGGCGGCCACCTCCGCCTTGCCGTTCGCGGGCGCTGGCACGGTGACGACCGCGCTCACCGGTGTCCAGGTGTCGATGTTCGTGGCCATCGTCGCCGGCATCGCGGTCAACCGGCCGCGCCACTGGCCGCAGTGGCTCGCGATGGCGGGTGGTA
>JBMOMI010000391.1:0-3791 GCA_049325235.1 Actinomycetota bacterium
CAGGCCGTCCCCCTGGCATGACCGACCGGGGGGCTACCGGAAGTGGAGACGCGCCGATGACGTCGCAGGCCACGCAGCGGCTGGAGCAGCTCGAGCAGCGCGTGCGCGCCGCCCGCGACGAGACGCTCGCGCGCGGGGAGACGTTCTACCCAGGGGCCAGCCGCGTGCACCTGGCGGCGTTCCCCCCCAAGGAGCGGTGGGACTCCTGGGTCGAGCTGGACTCCCGGGCCTGGCCGAACCGCGTCGAGCGGCGCTACATGCTGGTGCCGACGACGTGCTTCAACTGCGAGTCGGCCTGCGGCCTGCTGGCCTACGTCGACCGGGAGACCCTTCAGGTCCGCAAGTTCGAGGGGAACCCTGAGCACCCGGGCTCCCGGGGCCGCAACTGCGCCAAGGGCCCGGCCACGCTGAAGCAGGTCACCGACCCCGACCGCATCCTGCAGCCCCTGCGGCGGGCGGGTGAGCGGGGGGAGGGCCGGTGGGAGCCGGTCAGCTGGGACGACGCTCTCGACGACATCGCCACGCGGATCCGGGCCGCGATCACCGGCGGACGCCGCAACGCGGTGATGTACCACGTGGGCCGCCCCGGGGAGGACGGGTTCACCGAGCGGGTCCTCGCCAGCTGGGGCGTCGACGGGCACAACTCGCACACCAACGTCTGCTCCAGCGGAGCCCGTGCCGGTTACCACTTCTGGATGGGCATCGACCGCCCCAGCCCGGACCACGCCGGCGCCGACGTCATCCTCCTGGTCAGCTCGCACCTGGAGTCCGGGCACTACTTCAACCCGCACGCCCAGCGGATCGTCGACGCCCGGGCCCGTGGCGCCAAGCTCGTCGTCCTCGACACCCGCCTGTCGAACACCGCCACCCACGCGGACCTGTGGCTGTCCCCGCGGCCCGGATCGGAGGCCGCGCTGCTCCTGGCGGTCGCCGCCCACCTGATCCGGACCGGCGCCTACGACCGGGAGTTCGTCCGGCGGTGGTGGAACTGGGAGGACTACCTGCGGCACACCCGCCCCGGCACCGAGCCGACGTTCGAGGCCTTCGAGGAGGTCCTCGGCGAGCTGTACGCGCAGTGGACGCCGGAGGCCGCCGCGCGGGAGGCCGGCGTCGCGGTGGACGACGTGCGCCGGCTGGCCGAGCTGGTGGCCGGCGCGGGAACCCGGCTGGCCACGCACAGCTGGCGCTCGGCCGCGGCCGGCAACCTCGGTGGGTGGCAGGTCTCGCGGTGCCTGTTCCTGCTGAACGCGCTGCTCGGCGCCGTCGCCACCGAGGGCGGCACGTACCCGAACGCGTGGAACAAGTACGTGCCCCGCCCGATCCACGTCCCGCCGCACCCGCCGGAGTGGAACGAGCTCACGTGGCCGCAGGAGTTCCCCCTGGCCCTCAACGAGCTGTCGTACCTGCTACCCCACTTCCTGCTCGACGGGCGCGGCACGCTCGACGTCTACTTCACCCGGGTCTACAACCCGGTCTGGACCAACCCCGACGGCATGACCTGGGTCGAGGCCCTCACCGACCCCTCGCTCGTCGGCCTGCACGTCGCGCTGACCCCGACGTGGAGCGAGACCGCCTTCTTCGCCGACTACGTGCTGCCGATGGGGCTCGGTCCCGAGCGTCACGACGTCCACTCCTACGAGCAGTACGGCGGGCAGTGGATCGGGTTCCGCCAGCCCGTCCTGCGCGCCGCCCGCGAGCGCGCCGGCGAGCACGTCGACGACACCCGCGCGGTGAACCCGGGCTCGGTGTGGGAGGAGAACGAGTTCTGGATCGAGCTGTCCTGGCGGATCGACCCGGACGGCTCGCTCGGCATCCGCCGCTACCACGAGTCCCGGGAGCGGCCGGGCACCAGGCTCACCGTGGACGAGTACTACGGCTGGATGTTCGCCAACTCCGTGCCCGGCCTGCCGCAGGCGGCGGCCGCCGAGGGGCTGACCCCGCTGGAGTACATGCGCCGCTACGGGGCCTTCGAGGTGGCCGAGCGGGTCGGGCAGGTCTTCGAGGACCCGGTGCCGGAGGCCGAGCTGGCCGACTCCGCGGTCGACCCGGCGGGCCGGGTGTACTCCGCGGTCCCCGCCGAGCCCGCCGCCAACGTCGTCCCGACCGGGACGCCGGAGCCCGACGAGCAGGGACGCCGGCCGGTCGGCGTCCTCGTCGACGGCGTCGCCCGTCGCGGGTTCCCGACGCCCAGCGGGAAGCTGGAGTTCTGGTCGCCGACGCTGGCGGCGTGGGGCTGGGACGAGCACGCCGTACCCACCTACATCCGCAGCCACGTGCACCCCGACGAGCTCGCCGACGACCAGATGGTCCTCATCTCCACCTTCCGGCTGCCCACCCAGATCCACACCCGGGGGGCGAACGCCAGCTGGCTCAACGAGCTCGCGCACACCAACCCGCTGTGGGTGCACCCCTCCGACGCCGCGCGGCTCGGCGTCCGGACCGGTGACCTCGTGCGCGTCGAGACCGAGATCGGGCACTTCGTCGTCCGCGCCTGGGTCACCGAGGGCATCCGCCCCGGCGTCGTCGCGTGCAGCCACCACATGGGCCGCTGGAAGCTGCAGGACCACGCCGCCGACCAGGTGATGGCCACGGTCGACCTGCTCCGCGACGGAACCCGGCGGTCACTGCGGCGGCTGCGCGGCATCGCGCCGTACGACTCCTCCGACCCCGACACCCGGCGGATCTGGTGGACCGACGTCGGCGTGCACCAGAACCTCACGTTCCCGGTGCACCCGGACCCGGTGTCGGGCCAGCACTGCTGGCACCAGGCGGTGCGGGTCCGGCCGGCCGAGCCGTCGGACGCCTACGGCGACGTGGCCGTCGACCTGGCCCGGGCCCGGGAGGTGTACCGGCGCTGGATGGCCCGCACCCGCCCCGCCGCGGAGCACTCGCCGGACGGCACCCGCCGCCCGTACTGGCTGATGCGCCCGCTCAAGCCGGGTCGGGACGCCTTCCGGCTGCCTGAGCCGGTCACCGCATCCAGGAGCGGCGATGCCGAGCACTGACCCACGGCCGGCCACCGAGCTGGTGCGCGCCCTGGCGGTGCTGTGCGAGCCGCCGGACGGCGCGCACGCCCGGGTCGCGCAAAGCGCGGGGCTGCCGGAGATCCGGCCGGCGGACCACTGGGAGGTGTTCGGGCTGCACCTGCCGCCGTACGCCTCCGTGTGGACCGGACCGGAGGGGATGCTCGGTGGCGTCGCCCGCGACCGGGTCGCCGGCTTCTGGAGGGCCCTGCGCCTCGACGTGCCCGCCGAGCCGGACCACCTCGCGGCACTGCTCGGCCTGTACGCGGCACTTGCCGACGCCGAGGCCGCCGAGACCGACCAGGCCGCGGCGGCCTTGCGACGGCAGTCGCGCCGGGCACTGCTCGAGGAACACGTGCTGACCTGGGTTCCGGTGCTCGCCGACGCCGTCGCGATGCTCGACCCGGGTGGCCCGGCCACCGCCTGGGCCCGGCTCCTCGTCGACGTGCTCGTGGCCGAGGCCGACGGGCTGCGGGGCCCGGCGGCGCCGGGCGAGCTGCCCGCCAGCCTCCGGGACGCCGCACCCCCGCTCTGCGCCGACGACTCCGTCCAGGCCTGGGTCGGCGGCGCCCTGACGCCGTCCCGCAGCGGGGTGGCGCTGACGCGGGCAGACCTCGCCGACGCGGCCCGGGAGCTCGGTCTGGCCGCGCGGATGGGGGACCGTCGCCTCGTCCTGACCGCGCTGCTGCAGCAGGACGCCGCCGGCGTCCTGGACTGGCTCGCCGGCCACGCCGAGCGCTGGTCGGTCGTCCACCGTGCCCGCACCGC
>JBMOMI010000392.1:0-3790 GCA_049325235.1 Actinomycetota bacterium
CGGACGCGCCCCCGCCGGTGGCCGTCGTCCCGGAGCCGGTGGCGGGCCTGGTCGTCGTGCACGACGACGACGACATCGTCGTCGTCGACAAGCCGGTCGGGGTGGCGGCCCACCCGAGCCCGGGGTGGACCGGCCCGACCGTCGTCGGTGGGCTGGCCGCGGCGGGGTACACGATCGCCACGTCCGGTGCGGCCGAGCGGCAGGGCGTCGTCCACCGGCTGGACGTCGGCACCTCGGGTCTCATGGTCGTCGCCAAGAGCGAGTACGCCTACTCCCGGCTCAAGCGCGCCTTCAAGGAGCGCACGGTCGACAAGGTCTACCACGCGCTCGTGCAGGGGCACCCCGACCCGCTCGTCGGCACGATCGAGGCGCCGATCGGCCGGCACCCGCAGCACGACTGGAAGTGGGCGGTGACCGCCGCCGGCAAGCCGAGCGTGACGCACTACGAGGTCATCGAGGCGTTCCGGGCGGCGTCCCTCGTGGAGATCCACCTCGAGACCGGCCGCACCCACCAGATCCGCGTGCACTTCGCGGCACTGCGTCATCCCTGCGTGGGGGACCTCACCTACGGCGCCGACCCGGTCCTGGCCAAGCGGCTCGGCGTCACGCGGCAGTGGCTCCACGCCGTCCGCCTGGGCTTCACGCACCCGGCCACCGACGAGTGGGTCGAGTTCACCAGCGAGTACCCCCCGGACCTGGCGACCGCCCTGGAGCGGCTCGCCGCCGAGAGCTGAACCCTGCCGCGCGCCGACACGCCGTCCGGCCAGGACCGCTGACGACCCTGGGCGGCGCTGTCGGTCCGCGCGCCTAGACTCCCTGCGCACGACCAGGACGGCGCACCGGCGGGTGACGGCGTCCCCTTCCCCGGTCGTCCGCCGTCCGTCACCCGGACCCTGAGGAGGGCGCCCCCCATGCCGTCGGGCAGCAGCGACCAGTTCGTCCACCTGCACGTGCACACCGAGTACTCGATGCTCGACGGTGCCGCCAGGATCGACGACCTGTTCGCCGAGGCGGCCCGCATGGGGATGCCGGCGGTGGCGACCACCGACCACGGCTTCGTGTTCGGCGCCTACGAGTTCTGGAAGGCGGGCAAGAAGCACGGCGTCAAGCCGATCATCGGCGTCGAGGCCTACGTGACACCGGGGACGCACCGTGGTGACCGCACCCGGGTCAAGTGGGGTGACGGCAGCCGGGACGACGTCTCCGGCGGTGGCGCGTTCACCCACATGACGCTGCTGGCGGAGAACACGCCCGGCATGCACAACCTGTTCCGCCTGGCGTCCCGGGCGAGCCTCGAGGGCCACTTCTACAAGCCCCGGATGGACCGGGAGCTGCTCGCCCAGTACGCCGGTGGGCTGATCGCCACCACCGGCTGCCCGTCCGGTGAGGTGCAGACCCGCATCCGCCTCGGCCAGTACGACAAGGCGCTGGCGGCCGCAGCGGAGTTCCGCGACATCTTCGGCGCAGGCAACTACTACGTCGAGCTGATGGACCACGGCCTCGAGATCGAGCGCCGGGTGCAGAAGGACCTGCTGCGCATCGCGCAGGAGCTCGACCTGCCTCTGGTCGCCACCAACGACCTGCACTACACACGCGCCGAGGACGCGACGGCCCACGCCGCGCTGCTGTGCGTGCAGTCCGGCTCCACGCTGGCGGACCCGAACCGCTTCAAGTTCGACGCCGACGACTTCTACCTCAAGTCCCCGGCCGAGATGCGTCACCTGTGGCGCGAGCTCCCCGAGGCCTGCGACAACACCCTTCTCATCGCCGAGCGCTGCGACGTCGAGTTCACCGAGGGCGAGGGGCGGTACATGCCGCGCTTCCCCTGCCCGCAGGGGGAGTCCGAGCAGTCCTGGTTCGTCAAGGAGGTCGAGCGGGGCCTGCACGAGCGCTACCCCGGCGGCGTCCCGGACGCGGTGCGCACACAGGCCGAGTACGAGATCGACGTCATCGTCTCCAAGGGCTACGCGGGCTACTTCCTCGTCGTCGCCGACTTCATCAACTGGGCCAAGGAGCACGGCATCCGCGTCGGCCCCGGCCGTGGCTCCGGCGCCGGGTCCATGTGCGCGTACGCGATGCGCATCACCGACCTCGACCCGTTGCAGCACGGGCTGATCTTCGAGCGCTTCCTGAACCCCGAGCGGATGTCGATGCCGGACTTCGACGTCGACTTCGACGAGCGCCGGCGGGGCGAGGTGATCCGGTACGTCACCGAGAAGTACGGCGACGACCGGGTCGCGCAGATCGTCACCTACGGCACCATCAAGGCCAAGCAGGCCCTCAAGGACGCCTCCCGCGTGCTGGGCTACCCGTTCTCGATGGGGGAGCGGCTCACCAAGGCGATGCCGCCGTCGGTGATGGGCAAGGACATCCCGCTGTCCGGGATCTTCGACCCGCAGCACAAGCGCTACGCCGAGGCGGGGGAGTTCCGCGCCCTGCACGAGCAGGACCCCGACGCGCAGAAGGTGGTCGCGACGGCCCGCGGGCTCGAGGGCCTCAAGCGCCAGTGGGGCGTCCACGCGGCCGGCGTGATCATGTCGAGCGAGCCGCTGCTCGACCTCATCCCGATCATGCGCCGCGAGCAGGACGGCCAGATCATCACGCAGTTCGACTACCCGAGCTGCGAGGCCCTGGGCCTGGTCAAGATGGACTTCCTGGGCCTGCGGAACCTCACGATCCTCGACGACGCCCTGAAGAACGTCGAGGCCAACCGCGGCGTCACGATCGACCTCGACGCCCTCAGCAAGGACCCCACCGACCCGAAGACGTACGAGCTGCTCGGCCGCGGCGACACCCTGGGGGTGTTCCAGTTCGACGGTGGCCCGATGCGGGCCCTGCTGCGGCTGATGAAGCCCGACAACTTCGAGGACATCTCCGCCGTCGGCGCCCTGTACCGCCCCGGCCCGATGGGCGCCAACTCGCACACGAACTACGCGCTGCGCAAGAACAAGCAGCAGGAGGTGTCCTACCCGCACCCCGAGCTCGCCGAGGCCCTCGAGCCGATCCTGGGGACGACGTTCGGCCTGATCGTCTACCAGGAGCAGGTGATGGCCATCGCCCAGCGCCTCGCCGGGTACACACTCGGCAAGGCGGACCTGCTGCGCCGGGCGATGGGCAAGAAGAAGCGCGAGGTGCTGGACGCCGAGTACGTCGGCTTCGAGGCCGGGATGAGGGAGCGCGGGTTCAGCGCCCAGGCCATCAAGGCCTTGTGGGACGTGCTGGTCCCGTTCTCCGACTACGCGTTCAACAAGGCGCACTCGGCCGCCTACGGGCTGGTCTCGTACTGGACGGCGTACCTCAAGGCCAACTTCCCGGCCGAGTACATGGCCGCCCTGCTGACCAGCGTCCGTGACGACAAGGACAAGTCGGCGCTGTACCTCAACGAGTGTCGGCGCATGAAGATCACCGTGCTGCCGCCGGACGTCAACTCCTCGGTGGCGACCTACGCGGCCGTCGGGGACGACATCCGGTTCGGGCTCGCCGCGATCCGCAACGTCGGCGCCAACGTCGTCGACGCGATCGTCGCCGCCCGCGAGGAGAAGGGCGCGTTCACCTCCTTCCAGGACTTCCTCGAGAAGGTCCCCGCCGTCGTCTGCAACAAGCGCACCATCGAGTCCCTCGTCAAGGCGGGCGCCTTCGACTCCCTCGGCCACGGCCGGCGGCAGCTGCTCATGAAGCACGAGGACGCCGTCGACGCGGTGATCGACCTCAAGCGCAACGAGGCGATCGGCCAGTACGACCTGTTCGGGGTCGGCGGCGACGCCGGCGCCGACGCCGCCTCCGCCGGCGG
>JBMOMI010000393.1:0-3780 GCA_049325235.1 Actinomycetota bacterium
TGGTTCCACGGAGTGCGCGTTAACAGCTTCGAGCACGTCGATGACCTCGCGCCCGAAACCGCCGCAGCCGACGACGACGATCGGATTCGTCATCCTGCCTCCCTGGGGCTCATGAACTCGGGCATGGTTGCTTCGCCTTCGGCAGTGATGCCATGGCGAGCGAGGACCATTCGAACGGTAACCAGGATGATCTTGCTGTCCAATGCCAAACTCCGCTCGCGAACGTACTGGAGGTCCAGCGCGAGCTTCTCTTCCCACGAGAGTGAGTTGCGTCCACCGATCTGTGCAAGCCCTGTCATGCCTGGACGGACATCGTGACGCCGACGCTGCGCTGGCGAGTAGCGGTCCAAGTAGCGCACCAGCAGCGGACGCGGTCCGACTAGGCTCATGTCGCCCTTGACGACGTTCCATAAGGTCGGCAGTTCGTCGAGGCTGGTTGACCGGAGGAACGAACCGAACGGGGTCATCCGGTCGGCATCGGTGACGAGACCGGCCTCAGGGTCGGGCTCAATCATCGTGCGGAACTTGACGAGTTCGAAGATCTCCTCACCCTTCCCCGGCCTGCGCTGCCTGAAGAAGACGGGCGTGCCGAGCTTGCGGCGGATCACGATCGCCAGAACCACTTGGAGAGGTGCAGAAGCGATCAGGGCGAGTGATCCGACAACGAGGTCGATCACCCGCTTGACGCTGTCGTAGGGGCGACGGACCATCAGCCGACCACGCCCTGAATTACCCGCGCTACGCGGTGGAAGTCGTCGTTCGACATCGCCGATCCCGACGGGAGCGTGATGCCGTTCTTGAACAGTTCCTCTGCTGAACCGTTTATCTCCCTGTCCGTGCCGGCGAAGACAGGCTGCAGGTGAAGCGGCTTCCACACGGGGCGGCTCTCGATGCCTTCGCGGGCCAGCGCCTCACGCATCCTGCGCGCGGACCAACCTGCCTCGGAGCTGTTCACGACAACGGCGGTGAGCCAGCAGTTGTCCTCACCGTCGTCGTGCCCGCCGATGACCGAGACTCCGGAGCAACCGGCGAACAACTCCCGGTAACGCTCGCGCCATTCCCGGCGACGCTTCATCATCTCGTCGAGACGGGCCAGTTGCGCACGCCCGAGTGCGGCCAGGATGTTGGAGAGCCGGTAGTTGTACCCGACGTCCGTGTGCTCGTAGTGGGCGACCGGCTGGCGAGCCTGGGTTGAGAAGTAGCGAACTTTCCCCGCGACCTCTTCGTCCCTCGTGAGCAGCATGCCACCACCGGACGTCGTCATGATCTTGTTGCCGTTGAAGGAGAGGACCGCGGCGTCGCCGTGCGAACCTGCCGGCTTGCCGGCGTGGCTTGCCCCGAAGGACTCGGCGGCGTCGCTGAGTACTCGAGCACCGAATCTTCTGGCGAGAGGTTCGATACGGGTGTAGTCAGCGCTCTTGCCCAGCATGTCCACCGGAATCACGACCGGCACCCGCCTTCCCGCGGCGGTCAGTCGCTGCAGAGCCTGCTCAAGAAGTTGCGGGTCCATGTTGGCCGTCTCCGGCGTGCAGTCCACGAAGAACGGCTCGGCCCCCGTATAGATGACTGCATTAGCCGTAGCCGCGAAGGTCATCGTCGAGGTGACGACGACGTCTCCAGGGCCGACCCCCCAGGACACTAGGGCGAGGTGAAGTGCTGCCGTGCCAGAGCTCAGGGCGACGGCATGAGGAATCCCAACCCGGTCGGCCACTTCCCGTTCGAACGCCTGGAGGTCAGGTCCCGCGGGGGCAACCCAGCCGGACTTCATGGCGTTCAGGACGTATTCCTGCTCGAGCTCGCCCACGTCGGGCGGGGAAAGCAGGATCGGCTGCTGGTTCATCTGCTCACCGGGCCTGCCACGTTGAACCGACCATACACAACGCCGTTCACGCCGTGTGCCGCCGTGAACGTGGTCGCCGCCTGTTCGGCGAGCCATTCACGGGCCTCCTTGTCTTCGGAGAATCGAGCCGCCTCCATGTCAGCGGCGTCCACCTGAATCGGCGGCACCGGCACGTGCGAGACCAGCTCGTGCCGCGGCCGGTCGTTCCGTGGCTCCCCGTCACCAAAGAGCTCCTCGTGCAGCTTCTCCGCGTCACGGAGGCCGGTGAAGATGACATCGACGTCATGCCGCCCTGACATGTCAATAAGGGTGCGGGCGACCTCCACGATCTTCACCGGCTCGCCCATGTCGAGCACGAGAGCCTCGCCGTCGTCCCCGATTGCGGCCGCCTGCAGCACCAGCTGGCACGCCTCGGCGATGGTCATGAAGTACCGCGTCACCTCTGGGTGGGTGACGGTCACTGGGCCGCCGCCGGCGATCTGACGCTCGAACGCCGTGAGGACCGAGCCACGAGAGCCCAGCACGTTGCCGAAGCGCACGCTGACGTAGCGCCCGGACGCCTGCTCCGCCATGCCTGCGGTGAGCCGCTCGGCCACGCGCTTGCTGGTGCCGAGAACGCTCGTCGGGTTGGCTGCCTTGTCGGTGGAGATGTTGACGAAGGTCTCGACGCTCGCCTCGCGAGCCGCCTCGAGCACATTCCACGTACCAACGACGTTCGTCTGCCACGCCTCGACGGGATGCCTCTCCAAGAGCGGCAGATGCTTGAGGGCCGCGGCGTGGAAGACCACGTCGGGGCGCCTGTCCAGAAGCACGCGTCGCAGTCCCGCGCGGTCGCGGATGTCAACGAGCACGGTGTCGTCCTCGTCGAGCAGGGCCCGTCCGTGCAGCGACAGCTGGACCGCATGCAACGCGCTCTCGTCGCGGTCGAGCATGATGAGTTCGGCCGGGCCGAAGCGATGAATCTGCCGACACAGCTCCGAGCCGATCGAGCCACCCGCCCCTGTCACCAGGACGCGCTTGCCCGTGATGGCGCCTGCGATCTGCTCTTCGTCGAGGACGATGGGCCGCCGACCGAGGAGATCGTGCACATCGATCTCGCGGAGATCGCCTGCCCCGACGCGGCGGTGCATCATCTCGTTCAGGGATGGCAGCACGAAGACCTTGAGGCCCAGCGCGTCAGCCCTGTGGGTGAGATCCCGCATAAGTTCCGCGTCCGCATTCGGCAGCGCGATGACGAGTGCACGCGCGCCCGTCCGCTCTGCCACGTGCGCGAGGTCCGCGCGGCTGCCGCGGACGAAGACGCCACTGATCTGGAGCCGCCGCTTGGCCGGGTCGTCGTCAAGCAGTGCCCGAGGTACGAAGTGCGAAGCAGGGTCGCTACGCATGTGCCTGATCAGCTGCGTGCCCGCACTGCCTGCGCCGAAGACGATGACAGGCAAGGCGTCGGCGTGCTCGCTTCGCCTGTAAGCCGCCCAGGCGCGTCCCACGAACCGGGCGGCCAGGATTCCCAGCGTGGCCATTGCCGCGGCCGTGAGCGGGACGCTTCGGGGGACGAGAGATGGCGGGAAACCGAACTGCCAGCTGAAGGTGGCGATGCCGTTCAGGAGACCCGTCAGCGCAACTCCGAGGGCCTCGTCAAAGCTGCCTGGGAGAAACCGCCGTTGATAGACGCCCACGACCGACCCGATGAAGGCGTGGGCGGCTACGGCCACGACTCCGAAGACCAGCGCCGACACATATTCCTGGGCCGAGGGCGCGAAGTCGAACCGCGCCCAGACGGCCGCCACCACCGCGAGCATCCACACCGCAGCGTCGACAGGCAACCACTTCCACTGCCCCACCGCTCGAGGCCACAGCCTCACGTCAAACCCCCCAACCCCGTTCCCCGCGTAGCGATCGGCTGGCCGGGCGCCCCCGCGACACCGGCCAGCCGATCACGA
>JBMOMI010000394.1:0-3770 GCA_049325235.1 Actinomycetota bacterium
TCAGCACACAACGAAGACCCCAAACCGTTCGTCTGGACCGCCACCGCCGAGTCGATCCTCGCCAAAGTCACCCGCGCCCGCCAGGCCCTCCAGCAAGTGGTGAGTCAATGACGAGACGGACCACTAGGGGCGCCAGAGGACGAGTACGACCCTGAGGTCGAAGACCTCGTGAGGTGGCGTCGTCCGGTGGACGCCGAGAGGGTCACCGAGGTCTTCGTCCACTGGTTCGGTCAGGACGCCACGCTTCCGCGTGGCCAGGCCGAGTCGATCGCAGCCGCGATCAACAATGCCCGTGCGGCTGAGATGTGAATCACCAAGGACTAGGCGTGGAGGCCGAGCGGAGGGAGAGCCCGCATCGCCACCCTTCGAGAAGACCGCGCCCACGTCGCCGGGCGAGCAGGAGACGCGACCCCAACGGATTCGACTCCTCGCACTGGCTCGAGCAGAGGCTGTGGCTCCTGCTGCTGGTCATGCCATCAGGCGCGGCCCTGGGCATCGCCATCGCTGACAGGAAGCGCACCGAACCGTGAGACCAGATCGGGTCCCAGGTCTCACCCGATGTCGAGCACGAGCTTCCCGGTCGTCCGCCGCGACAGCAGGTCCTCGTGCGCCCGGGCGGCCTGGCCCAGCGGGTAGCGCCCGCCGATGACGGGGCACAGCGCGCCGGCCTGTACGAGCGAGAGCAGCTCCTCCATCGGCTGAGTCAGCCCGCCGGGCGTGCGCAGCGCGTGGACGAGCCAGAACCCGACGACGGTCCGGGACGTCGCCATCAGCTGGCGTGGGTCCACCGGGGAGGGCGCGGTCCTGGAGGCCATCCCGTACGCGGCCAGGCGGCCGAGCGGCGCCAGAGCGGCCAGTGACCCGTCGAACACGACGCCACCGGTCATCTCGAGGACGACGTCGACCGGGCGCCCGGCGTTGGCCTCCAGCAGCGCGTCCCGGACCTCCTGCTCGGACCCCAGCGGTGCGACGTCCACTGCCACGTCGGCCCCGAGCTTGACGGCCAGCTCGCGCTTGTCCGGGGACGACGCGGTCGCGATGACCCGGCCGGCGCCCCACTGGCGGGCGAGCTGCACCGCCAGGGAGCCGACGCCACCGGCGGCCGCGTGGACGACGACGGACTCGCCGGGCTGCATCCGGGTGCTGGTGCGCAGCAGGTGCCAGGCCGTGGTCCCCTGCAGCACCAGGGCCAGCGCGTCGGCGTCGTCCACGTCGTCCGGCAGGTCCACGACCGCGGCCGGCGAGGCCACCGCGCGCTCGGCGTACCCACCGCCACCACCGAGCAGGGCGACCACGCGGCGGTCGGTCCCGGCGACGCGGCCGGCGACCTCGGCGCCCGGCACGAACGGCAGCCGTTGCGGCGCGAGGTAGGAGTTCTCGGTCTGGTGGGTGTCGGCGAAGTTCACGCCCGCGGACGTGACGTCGATGAGCAGCTGCTCACCGGTCGGTTCGGGGTCGGGGAGGTCGACGAGGCGCAGGACGTCCGGGCCGCCGAACTCCGTGATCTGGATGGCACGCACGGGGTGCCAACTTACCCGTCGGTAGTCGGTAGCGTCGCCGACGGCCGAGCGGGTGAGGAAGGGACGGAAAGCGTGGGCGAACCCCGTAGCGTGCTGGTGACCGGTGGTAACCGCGGGATCGGGCGCGCGATCGCCCAGGCGTTCCTCGAGGCCGGGGACAAGGTCGCGGTGACGCACCGGTCCGGCGAGCCACCGGAGGGGGCCCTCGGCGTCCCGTGCGAGGTGACCGACTCCGCCAGCGTGGACGCCGCGTTCACCGCCGTCGAGGAGGCACACGGCCCGGTCGAGGTGCTCGTCGCGAACGCCGGCATCACCCGGGACCAACTGATGCTCCGGATGACGGACCAGGACTTCGCCGACGTGCTCGACACGAACCTCACCGGCGCGTTCCGCTGCGTCCGGCGCGCGACGAAGGGGATGCTGCGGCTGCGCCGCGGACGGATCGTGCTCATCTCCAGCGTGGTCGGCCTCTACGGCTCTCCCGGTCAGGTGTCCTACGCGGCCAGCAAGGCCGGCATGGTCGGAATGGCCCGCTCGATCACGCGCGAGCTCGGCGGGCGCGGCATCACCGCCAACGTCGTGGCCCCCGGCTTCATCGAGACGGACATGACCGCGGCCCTGCCCGAGGACACGCAGGCGTCCTACAAGGCGGCGATCCCTGCCGGGCGCTTCGGCGCGGTGGACGAGGTGGCCCGCGTGGTGCGCTTCCTCGCCAGCGACGACGCCGCGTACATCAGCGGGGCCGTGGTGCCGGTCGACGGCGGCCTCGGCATGGGTCACTGAGGGGGAGCGCTCATGGGACTGATGGACGGCAAGAAGCTGCTCGTGACCGGCGTCCTCACGGACACCTCGATCGCCTTCCACGTCGCGCGGCTGGCGCAGCAGGAGGGTGCCGAGGTCGTGCTGACCTCCTTCGGCCGGCAGATGCGCATCACCGGCGTCATCGCCCGCCGGCTACCGGTGGAGGCACCCGTCGTCGAGCTCGACGTCACCGATCCTGAGCACCTGGAGACCCTCGCCTCGCGGGTCGAGCAGCACGTCGACTCCCTGGACGGCGTGGTGCACTCCATCGGCTTCGCCCCGCAGGCCGCGTTCGACTTCATGTCCGCCGGCTGGGACGACGTCTCGACCGCGCTGCACATCTCCGCCTACTCGCTCAAGGCCCTCGCCGTCGCCGCCAGGCCGCTGATGGGGGAGGGCGGCAGCATCGTCGGGCTCACCTTCGACGCCCAGTACGCCTGGCCGGTGTACGACTGGATGGGCGTGGCGAAGGCCGCGTTCGAGTCGACGAGCCGCTACCTCGCGCGCGACCTGGGGCCCGAGGGCATCCGCTGCAACCTCGTGGCGGCCGGGCCGATCCGCACCACGGCCGCGAAGTCGATCCCGGGGTTCGAGCTCTTCGAGGAGCGCTGGCAGGAGCGGGCCCCGCTCGGGTGGGACGTCAAGGACCCCGAACCCGCCGCCCGCGCCTGCGTCGCGCTGATGTCCGACTGGTTCCCGGCGACGACCGGGGAGATCGTCCACGTGGACGGCGGTTTCCACGCCATGGGCACCTAGGACTGCGCGCCGAGGAGGTCCGTGAGCGCCTCGTCGAGGCCGGGGTAGGTGAAGCGGAACCCGGCGGCCTGCAGCCGCGCCGGGACGGCCCGGCGCCCGGTCAGCGCGAGCGCCGGGTCGGTACGCAGGACGAGCGCGCCGAGACGCACCAGAAGCGCCGGTGTCGGGGGAGCAGGAGGACGCCGCAGCGCGTGGCGCAGTGACGCCATGAGCTCGGCGTTGCGCACCGGCCGGGGGCCGGTGGCGTGCACCACCCCGTCCCGGACCTCTCCGATGCCGCCCTCGAGCAGGCCGGTGACGATCGCCAGCCAGTCGGTGACGTGGATCCAGCTCACCCACTGCTGGCCTGGTCCGACGCGCCCGCCGAGCCCCCAGCGGGTCAGCCCGGTGAGCCGGTCGAGGGCCGGTGTCCCGGCGTCGAGCACGATGCCCGTGCGCAGCACTACCCGACGCTCGGCCGGTGCGGTCTCGGCCGCCGCCTCCCAGGCGCGGGCGACGCCGGCCATCTGCGGCGGACCCTCGGCGGGTGAAGCCGTCTCGTCCAGCACGGCGTCCCCGGCGTCACCGTAGATCGCGAGGGTGCTGGCCTGGATCCACACCGGGGGCGGCGGGACTTCGGCCGCCGCCGCGGCGAGCGCCCTGGTCGGCTCGACGCGCGAGCGCGTCAGGAGCTCGATGTTGCGCGCCGTCGGG
>JBMOMI010000395.1:0-3769 GCA_049325235.1 Actinomycetota bacterium
GGCGATCGACCGGTGCAGCTGCAGGCCCTCGGCGACCTCGGCGACGGTCACCGGGCTCGGGGACGACGCGACCAGCGCCAGTGCGCGCAACCCCCGGTCGAGGGTCTGGGACGCCGGGCGCGCAGTGTCCGCCTCGGCCGGGGGCATTGTCATCGGGTCGAAGGTCCTTTATCGTCGCGTTCGCAATCCGAATGGTCCGTTCGAATATAGAACACCGGGAGCGACGATGGCACGTGCGAGGACGGCGATCGCGGCCGCAGCGGCCGCCCTGGCCCTCACCCTGACGGCCTGCGCGGAGGAGTCCGGCGGCGAGGGCGGCGGCGGAGGCGGCGGCTCGCAGGAGGGCCCGATCAAGATCGGCGCCGTCCTCGACATCACCGGCGCCGGTGCCAGCCTCGGCGTCCCGGAGCGGCAGACGCTGGAGATGCTCGCCGAGCAGGTCAACGCCGACGGCGGCATCGACGGCCGGGAGATCGAGCTCATCATCGAGGACAACCAGTCCACCGAGGACGCCGCCGCGCGTGCGGCGACCAAGCTCATCCAGACCGACCAGGTCGACATCCTGCTCGGGGCCAGCCGCACCGGCCCGAGCCTGGCGATGCGCCCGATCGCCGAGCAGGCCCAGATCCCGATGATCTCCCTCGCCGCCAACATCAAGATCATCGAGGGCTCGGAGTGGGTGTTCAAGACCGCTCAGAACGACCGCGTCGTGATCGAGCGGATCGTCGAGGACATGGCGGCCAAGGGCTACCAGCGGATCGCCCTGGCCCGCGACGCCTCCGGGTACGGCGAGGGTGTGGCCGAGCTGTTCACCGAGCTCGGCGAGCCGGAGGGCATCGAGGTGGTCACGGTGGAGAGCTTCGCCCCGGACGCCACCGACTTCACCGCGCAGATGGTGAACATCCGCAACACCCAGCCGGACGCCGTGGTGATCTGGGGCATCCCGCCGGCGGCGTCCCTGGCGCAGGTCGCCTACCGCCAGCTCGGCCTCGAGGCGCCCGTCTACCAGTCCCACGGCATCGGCAACCAGGTCTTCCTCGAGACCGCCGGCCAGTCCGCCGACGGCCTGCTCGCGCCGCTCGGGCGCATGCTCGTCGCCGACCAGCTGCCCGAGGACGACCCGCAGAAGGAGGTCGTCACCCAGTTCATCGCCGACTTCGAGGAGAAGTACGGGGAGACGCCGTCCACGTTCGCCGGCCACGCCTACGACGGGTTCATGATCGCCGTCAACGCGCTGAAGGAGGTCGGCACCGACCCGAACGAGCTGCGGGACGCCATCGAGAGCGTCTCCGACTGGCCGGGCGTCAGCGGCGTGTTCACCATGACCCCCGAGGACCACTCGGGCCTCACCAAGGACGCGCTCGTGATGGTGACCGTCGAGAACGGCGAGTGGCAGCTGGCCGAGGGCTCCGCCGGATGAGCGACCTGGCCCAGCTGGTCTTCTCCGGGCTGGCTCAGGGAGCGGTCTACGGGCTGGTCGCGCTCGGCTTCGTCGCGATCTTCTCCGTGCGCGAGATCGTCAACCTCGCGCAGGGGGAGTTCGCGGCGCTCGCCGGGCTGAGCGCGATCAGCGCCGTGGCGGCCGGCGTGCCGCTGCTGCTGGCGGTCACCCTGGTCGTGCCGCTCGTCGTCGCGGTTGCCGTGCTCATCGAGCGCACGTGCATCGCGCCGGTCAAGCGCATGACACCGCTGGTGTCCATCATCCTGACGCTCGGCGTCTCCACCGCGCTCAAGGCCCTCATGCTGCTGGTGTGGGGCCCGGCGGCCAGGGGGCTGCCGCAGTTCCCGGGGCGGGACGTCGTCCTGGCGGGCGTCAGCATCCGGTCCCAGGAGCTGTGGATCCTCGGCACGGCCGCGGTCGTCGGGGCCGCCGTGGTGTGGTTCTACGAGCACACGCTGCACGGCAAGGCTCTGCGGGCCTGCGCCGAGCAGCCCGTGGCCGCCCGGCTCGTCGGCATCTCGCCGAGGACGGCGACCATGGTGGCCTTCGCCATCGCCGGCTTCACCGGCGCGGTCGCCGGCGTCGTGGGCAGCCCGATCTACTTCAGCTCCTGGGAGATCGGCCTCGCGTGGGGACTCAAGGGCTTCGTCGCCGCAACGCTCGGCGGGCTGGTGTCGCTGCGGGTGGCCATGCTCGGTGGCCTCGGCCTCGGCGTGCTCGAGAACCTCGTCGCCGGGTACGTCGACACCGGCTTCCGCGACGCCGTGGCGTTCCTCGTGCTCGTTCTCGTCCTGGTGGTGCGGCCACAGGGCCTGCTGCCCAAGGCGGCGGGGGTGCGCGTCTGATGGCCGCCCACCTGAGGCACTACGCGCCGTTCGCCGCGCTGGCCCTCGTCCTCGCGGCGTTTCCCCTCGTCGGCTCGCCGAACCTGGTCAACATCGGTGTCTACGCGCTCATCTACGCCATCGCGGCGATCGGGCTGTCCCTGCTCATGGGGCTGGCCGGGCAGGTCAGCCTGGGGCAGGCGGCGTTCTTCGCCGTCGGCGCCTACACCCACGCGATCCTGCTCACCAAGTACCAGGTGCCCGGCCTGCTGTCGGCGCTGGTCGGCGTCCTGGCCGCGATGCTCGTGGCCTTCGCCGTCGGGCTGCCGCTGCTCCGCCTGCGCGGCCACTTCCTGGCGCTGGCGACCCTCGGCCTGGGCATCATCGTCTCGGTGGTGGCCCGCGAGCTGACCATCACGGGCGGCACGTCCGGCATCTTCGGCATCCCCAAGCCGGAGTTCGGCGGGCGCGTCTACGACTCGCCGCGCGAGTTCTTCTGGCTGCTCGTGCCGTTCGTCGTCGTCGGTCTCCTGCTCGCCCGCAACCTCGTCCGCAGCCGCACCGGCCGCGCGCTGTCGGCGGTCAACGACTCCGAGGTCGCGGCGGAGTGCCTCGGCGTCGACACGTTCGCGCTGCGGCTGCGGGTGTTCGTCCTCTCCGCCGGGTACGCGGGCGTCGCCGGTGTCTTCTACGCCTACTGGCTGGCGGTCGTCAGCCCGGAGGCCGCCGGGTTCGAGCTCAGCGTGCAGTTCCTCCTGATGGTCGTGCTCGGCGGCCTCGGCACGGTGTGGGGCGCGATCACCGGCGCGGTCGCCGTCCAGGCGCTCGACGAGGGCATGCGGGCGCTCATCCCGCGCCTGGTGCCCGGCGCCACCGGGGAGGTGCAGCTGATCGGGTTCGGCGTCGTCCTGGTGCTGCTCGTGATCCTGCTCCCGGGCGGCCTGGCCCAGCTGTGGGCCATGGTGACCGGGCGGCTGCGCGGACGCCGCACCTCGGTGCCGTCGTCCGGCGAGATCCCCACTGCGGCAAGCGAATCGGCTGCCGTGGAAGCACCCGCGCCGACGAGCGCGTCGCTCGAGGACCTGCTCGACCCCTCCGCCGTTCCCGAGCGCGGGAGCGTCGTCCTGGCCGTGCGCGACCTGACCAAGCGCTACGGCGGAGTCACCGCCGTCGACGGCGTCAGCCTGGACGTGCACGCCGGGGAGATCCTCGCCCTCATCGGCCCCAACGGCGCCGGCAAGACCACGTGCTTCAACATGATCAGCGGCGTGCTGGCGCCGACTGCCGGCACGATCGAGGTGCGCGGGCAGCGGGTCGAGGGACGGCGGCCGCACGTCGTCGCCGCCCTCGGCGCGACGCGCACGTTCCAGAACCTCCAGGTCTTCCGCAGCTCCAGCGTGCTCGGCAACGTCAAGGTGGCCCGTCACCTCCGCAGCCGGTCCGGCATCGTGCGCGGCATGCTCGGCCTCGCCGGGCGGGAGGAGCGGGACGTCGAGCGGGCCGC
>JBMOMI010000396.1:0-3762 GCA_049325235.1 Actinomycetota bacterium
GCAGCGTCACCTCGTGCCCGCTGCGGATGGAGGGGGTGATCATCGGCCCCCAGCACCCCGGGACGGTGAGGTACTCGATGCGCCCGCCGTCCTTGACCGGGCCGAGCATCTCGTTGCTCGGGCCGACGATGTCGGTGTAGCGGTCGACCACCACCCGGTCCTGCGCCACCTGCTGCGGTACGAACTCTGTGGTCACGTCCGTTCTCCTTGCGTCTCGAGCATCTGGAATGGGCCGGCGGTTCGCGCTCAGGCGGTCGCGGCCCTCTGGGCGGGCGGTGCCGGAGCCGGCGGCGCCGGGATGGCCAGTGGGGCACCCACCGGAAGCAGCGTCCTGCCGAGGACCTCGTTGATCATGAAGGCGAACGCCGTGTACATGGCGGCCGCGCCCGTCAGGATGCCCTCCCAGCCGGCAGTGGTCGTCAGCGCGGAGCTGTCGGTCCAGTTCGCCACGGCGAGCAGGGTCAGCAGGACGACGGTGAGGACGAGCACGCCCGTCAGGACCCGCGGCGCGATCAGCGAGCCGAGGGTCATCCCGAGGCTGAAGACCGCCCACGTGAGGAGGTACCACCCCAGCGCCGTCGACGAGTCGGCCTCGGGCCACCAGCCGTGCGCTCCGCCCAGGAGCAGGAACGCGAACGTCAGCCAGAGGAAGGCGTACCCGCCGAACGCGGTCACCGTGAAGGTCTCCCCCCGGCGGAACGCCAGGACGGCCACGATCATCTGGGCGACGCCGCCGAAGAACACCGCCATCGACAGCACCATCGGGCCCACGTCGTAGAGCCCCGCGTTGGACAGGCTCAGCAGGACGGTCGACATGCCGTAGCCGAGCAGGCCCAGCGGGGCGGGGTTGGCCAGGCCCGTGGGGGCCGGGGGCGCGGCGGCCTCCGCGCGACGCGCCGTCCTGGTCGTGGGGCCGGTCTCGAGCGAAGTCATCGCGGGTCCTCCCTCACGAGGGGACCGCCAGGGCTGCTGAGGACTTGTCACGCGGCCGGGCTCGGGCTCCCGGCACGTCACCACGCAGCGGACAGCCCTCTCAGGACGACTCTGCGCGCGCCCCCCGGGTCTTTCAAGGCCGAGGTCTTCACATGGTGATAGAGGCCGCGCCCTGGTAGACCTGCGCGCATGGTCCGGAAGATCGCGACGACGACCCGCGTCTCCCTCGAGGAGCTACTGGACTTCTGCCGCACCCGGCACCGCGTCGTCCTCGTCACCACCCGCTCGGACGGCGGCCCGCAGACGTCCCCGGTCACCTGCGGGGTGGACGGCGGGGGCCGGTTCGTGATCTCGACCTACCCGGAGCGCGCGAAGACGGCGAACGCGCGGCGCAACCCGCGGGTCAGCCTGCTGGTGCTGTCGGACGACTGGGACGGCGAGTGGGTGCAGGTCGACGGCGACGCCGAGGTGCTCGACATGCCCGACGCGCTCGAGCCGCTCGTCGAGTACTACCGCTCGATCGCCGGGGAGCACCCGGACTGGGACGAGTACCGGCAGGCCATGCGAGTCCAGGACAAGTCCCTGATCCGGGTCACCCCGCGGCGCTGGGGACCGGTCGCCACCGGAGGCTTCCCGGCACGGCTCGCCGAGGGCTGACGGTCCACGGTCGGCGTCTTTCGGCCCTAGTGGCCGCGGACGCCGGCAACCGAGCCTGGAGTCGTGGCGACGTCGCAGGCGAACACCGAGACGCTCGGGCGGTGGGCGGCCTCGCGGTCGGCCTACGTCGACAACCTCAAGGCGCTGATGATCGCGGCGATCATCGCCGGGCACGGCTTCGAGAGCTACTCCGCCCTGGAGGTCTGGGCGTACGGCGACGTGCGCGAGACCACGCTGTCCCCAGTCACCGAGGCCGTCGCGTACGCGCTGGTCGCGCCGTTCGGGCTGTTCATGATCCCGCTGCTGTTCCTCGTCGCGGGCCTGCTCACCCCGCCGTCGTTGCGGCGCAAGCGTTTCGGTCCGTACACGCGCGACCGGCTGCTGCGGCTCGGGGTGCCGCTCGCGGTCTTCTCGCTGCTGGTCTGGCCCGCTCTGCTCTACGCGCTGTACCGGCCGCTGGGGAACGCGGGCGGCTCCTACTGGGCCGAGCTCGTCGGGGGGCGAGAGGAGGCGCTGGACACCGGCTACCTGTGGTTCGTCGGGGACCTGCTGCTCTTCTCCCTGGTCTACGCCGCCTGGGTGCGGTGGGGACGCCGCGAGCCGGCGCGTGTGCCGAGGGGCGACGTCACGCTCGGCCACCTGCTGCTGCTGGCCGCGGTGGTGGCGGGAACGACGTTCGTCGTCCGGCTGGCGTTCCCGTTCGACAGCCAGCGGTTCGTCGACCTGAACATCTACCAGTGGCCCGAGTCCATCGCCCTGTTCGCGCTGGGGGTCGTCGCCTCCGGCCGTGGGTGGCTGACCGGCGTCCCGGACCGCCTCCGCCGGCGGTGCCGCACCGCGACCCTGGCGGCGGTCGGTGGGTTCGCGGTCTTCACCGCGGTGGGCTTCGCGACCGGTGTCGTCACTGCCGAGCCGACGTGGCGGGGAGGGTGGTACCTCGAGGCGTTCCTGTTCGCCGCCCTGGAGAGCGCGCTCGCGGTCTTCGGCCCGGTGTGGCTGCTCGGTGAGGCACAGCGCCGCCTCGACCGGCCGCTGCGGTGGATCGGTCCCGCCGTCCAGCGCAGCGCGTACGGCGCGTTCCTCGTGCAGGGTCTGGTGCTGATCGGGCTGGCCGTCGCCCTGCGGCCCGCCGCGCTGCCGGCGGAGGTCAAAGGGCTCGCCGTCGCGGCCGGTGGGATCGCCGGGTCGTTCGGCCTCGCCATGCTCGTGCTGCGCCGCGTCCCCGGCGCGGCGCGGGTGCTGTAGGCCGCCGTGACCGCCTTCTCCCCCGCCGTCGCCGGCTCCCGGACGGCCGAGCCGTGGGTCGACAACCTGCGCGTCGTGGTCATCTCCGGGGTCATCGTGGGCCACACGGCCACCGCGTACGTCGTCGACTTCCCCTGGTACTACGACGACGAGCGGGCCACCTCGGGCGTGTGGACGACGCTGCTGTCGTTCCCGACGGTCGCCGGTGCGATCTTCTGGCTCGGCCCGCTGTTCCTCGTCGCGGGCTGGTTCTCGGTCCGGTCGCTCGACCGCAGCGGGGCCGCGGCCTTCGCGCGCAGCCGGCTCCTCCGGCTCGGGCTGCCGCTGGCCGGCTACGTCGCCGTCGTCCAGCCACTGACCGACTACGTCGGGAACCTGCGCGGCGAGCAGGGCAGCTTCGTGACGTACCTGCGGGCCACCGAGGTGGGGCCGATGTGGTTCCTGGCGGCGCTGCTGACGTTCTCGCTCGCGTACGCCGGGCTGCGCGGCGTCGTCCCGGCCCCGCGCCGGCGGACGCCCGCGTCCGGGCCGGCGCTCGCCGGCGCGGTCCTGCTCATCGCGGGGGCCTCCCTCGCCGTGTGGCAGGTGTGGCCATGGGACGCCGAGATGGTCCTCAACCTCCGGGTGGGCGAGTGGCCGCAGGGCGCAGTGCTGTTCGCGCTCGGCGTGCGCGCGGGCGAGGCCGGGTGGCTGGCGGACCTGACCGGCCGCCGGGTGCGCCGGCTCGGGTGGGTGGCGGCCGGCGGGACGGTCGCACTGAGCGGGCTGTTCGCCGTCCAGCTGGCTCGGGACGACGTCGAGGCGCTGCTCGAGGGCGCCGGCTGGCCGGCGCTGCTCTTCGCGCTCCTCGACGGCGTGGTGGCGGTCGCCTTCACGCTGTGGTTCGTCGCGTGGCTCCGCCGCCGGTGGTCACGGCACGGGACGCTG
>JBMOMI010000397.1:0-3759 GCA_049325235.1 Actinomycetota bacterium
GGCTGCGCGACCGGACCCTCGCCGTCGGGGGCCAGGTGATCGCCGTCCAGGGCATCGCGGGCGAGTACGAGGACCTCGTGGTGCCGCTGCACGGCGAGCACCAGGCGCACAACGTGGCGGTGGCCGTCGCCGCCGTCGAGGCGTTCATCGGTGGCGGCCAGGAGGCTCTGGAGGCTGACGTCGTCCGGGCGGCGCTGGCCGACGTGCGGTCCC
The DNA here is from genome assembly GCA_049325235.1 of Actinomycetota bacterium. Classification (GTDB taxonomy): domain Bacteria; phylum Actinomycetota; class Actinomycetes; order Actinomycetales; family SCSIO-59966; genus SCSIO-59966. The sequence continues at coordinate 214 of JBMOMI010000397.1, forward strand.
CGGGCCGCCTCGAGGTGCTGCGGCCGAGCCCGACGATCCTGGTGGACGCCGCGCACAACCCGGCCGGGACGGCCGCGCTCGTCGGCGCGATCGAGGAGGAGTTCGCGTTCACCCAGCTCGTCGGCGTCGTCGGCGTCCTTGCCGACAAGGACGCGGGCACGATGCTCGAGCTGCTCGAGCCCGTGCTGGACGAGATCGTGGTGACCCGGTCGGCGTCCCCGCGCGCGGTGCCGGTCGAGGAGCTCGCGGTGCTCGCCGAGGAGATCTTCGGCGAGGACCGGGTGCACACCGCCGAGCGCCTGGACGACGCCCTGCAGCTGGCCGTGGACCGCGCCGAGTCCGAGGCGAAGGAGGGCCTGGGCGCCGGCGTGCTGGTCACCGGCTCGGTCACCGTGGTCGGGGAGGCGCGGGCCCTGCTCGTGCGGGAGAACCGGCGGTGAGCCTGGTGCCGCCGCCCGGTCGCACGGTCGCCCGGCTCGCGGCGTCCTGCCTCGTCCTGGAGGCGTTCCTCGTGCTGTTCGGCGTCCTGGCCGCGACCGGGGTCTCCGAGCTGCCGGACTCCACGGTCTGGGTCGCCGGAGGAGCGCTCGCCGTCGCCTGCCTGGTCGTCGCCGGCCTCGTGGGCACGCGGGCCGGCCTGTGGCTGGGGACGGCGCTGCAGGCGGTGGTGCTGGCGACCGGGTTCTGGGTTCCGGCGATGTTCCTGCTCGGCGCGCTGTTCGCGGCGCTGTGGGTCTGGTTCGGCCGGCTCGGGGCGCGGATCGACCGCGAGACCGCGGCCCGCCAGGCGTAGCCAACCTGCCGCCGGCCGCCCGCCTGCGCCGACGGGGAGGACCGTCGGCGATCATCGAGCACCGGGGTGGGCGGTCCTGGGCGTCCGCTCCTCCCTGTGTGTACATCGGTACAGTGCCCGGGCCGCCGTCCATGTCGAAGGAGACCACCTGTGAGCCAGACCGCCGCCGAGACTCCCGAGCGCAGCCTCGTGCTCGTCAAGCCGGACGGCGTGGCGCGCGGGCTGGTCGGCGAGGTCCTGCGGCGGGTGGAGGCCAAGGGGTACGCGCTCGTCGCGCTGCAGATGCTCACCCCGGACCGCGACCTGCTCGAGCGCCACTACGCCGAGCACGCCGGCAAGCCGTTCTTCGAGCCGCTGGTGGACTTCATGTCGTCCGGGCCGGTCGTCGCTGCGGTGATCGAGGGGCAGCGCTGCGTCGAGGGGTTCCGGTCCCTCGCCGGCGCCACCGACCCCACCGCTGCCGCGCCGGGAACGATCCGCGGTGACCACGCCCGCGACTGGGGCGCGAAGGTGATGCAGAACCTCGTGCACGGCAGCGACTCGGCGGACTCCGCGAGGCGTGAGATCGGGATCTGGTTCCCCGACCTGTGAGGGTTACGCTGGACGGCGATCCCCCGACATCCCGCCCTTTTCGTGGAGGCGTCGCGCGTATGTCCCAGCCCGTCGAGACTCGCCGGTCCGGCGACTCCGTCTTCGACCGGCTCGAGCCACTGCTGCCCAAGGTCAGCAAGCCGATCCAGTACGTCGGCGGGGAGCTCAACGCCACGGTCAAGGAGTGGGACTGCGGCGGTGCGCACACGGTGCGCTGGGCGCTGATGTACCCCGACGCCTACGAGGTCGGTCTGCCGAACCAGGGCGTCATGATCCTGTACGAGGTGCTGGGCGAGCGCCGCGACGCGCTCGCCGAGCGCACGTACGCGGTGTGGCCGGACATGGAGGCCCTGATGCGCGAGCACCAGGTGCCCCAGTTCACCGTCGACGCGCACCGGCCGGTCGGCGACTTCGACGTCCTCGGCGTGTCGTTCGCCACCGAGCTCGGCTACACCAACCTGCTCACCGCGCTCGACCTCGCCGGCATCCCGCTCGAGGCGGCGGACCGCACCGACGAGCACCCGGTCGTGCTGGCCGGCGGGCACGCCGCGTTCAACCCCGAGCCGATCGCGGACTTCCTCGACGCCGCCGTGATCGGGGACGGCGAGGAGGCCGTCCTGCAGGTGACCGACGTCGTCCGGGACTGGAAGGCCGAGGGCCGCCCGGGCGGGCGCGAGGAGCTGCTGCTCCGGCTCGCGCGCACCGGCGGCGTCTACGTCCCGCGGTTCTACGACGTCGAGTACCTGCCGGACGGACGGATCAAGCGGGTCGCCCCGAACCGTCCCGGCGTGCCGTGGCGGGTCAGCAAGCACACCGTGATGGACCTCGACGAGTGGCCGTACCCCAAGCAGCCGCTGGTGCCGCTGGCCGAGAGCGTCCACGAGCGGATGAGCGTCGAGATCTTCCGCGGCTGCACCCGCGGCTGCCGCTTCTGCCAGGCCGGGATGATCACGCGTCCGGTGCGGGAGCGTTCCATCGAGGGCATCGGCCAGATGGTCGAAAAGGGACTGGCTGCAACCGGTTTCGAAGAGGTCGGCCTGCTGTCGCTGTCGAGCGCCGACCACTCCGAGATCGGGGACATCACCAAGCAGCTGGCCGACCGCTACGAGGACTCGCGGGTCGGCCTCTCCCTGCCGAGTACGCGCGTGGATGCGTTCAACATCGAGCTCGCCAACGAGCTGAGCCGCAACGGGCGGCGCTCCGGGCTGACGTTCGCGCCCGAGGGAGGAAGCGAGCGCATCCGCAAGGTGATCAACAAGATGGTCACCGAGGACGACCTGATCCGCACGGTAGCGACCGCCTACGCGAACGGCTGGCGCCAGGTGAAGCTGTACTTCATGTGCGGCCTGCCGACCGAGACGGACGACGACGTCCTGCAGATCGCCGAGCTCGCCAAGCGGGTGGTCGCGACCGGGCGGGAGGTCTCCGGGCGCAGCGACATCCGCTGCACGGTCAGCATCGGCGGCTTCGTGCCGAAGCCGCACACGCCGTTCCAGTGGGCCCCGCAGCTCGACCACGAGACCACGGACGCCCGCCTCGCCAAGCTGCGCGACGCGATCCGCGCGGACCGCCGCTACGGCAAGGCCATCGGCTTCCGCTACCACGACGGGAAGCCGGGCATCGTCGAGGGACTGCTGTCCCGCGGCGACCGGCGCGTCGGACGCGTGATCCGCGCCGTGTGGGAGGACGGCGGCCGGTTCGACGGCTGGAGCGAGCACTTCTCCTTCGACCGCTGGATGGCGTGCGCCGAGCGGGCGCTCGCCGGTGAGCCGGTGGACGTCGACTGGTACACCACCCGTGAACGGGACGTCGACGAGGTGCTGCCGTGGGACCACCTGGACTCCGGGCTGGACAAGGACTGGCTGTGGGAGGACTGGCAGGACGCGCTGGCCGAGGTCGAGGTCGAGGACTGCCGCTGGACGCCGTGCTTCGACTGCGGCGTGTGCCCCCAGATGGACACCGAGATCCAGATCGGCCCGACCGGGCGAACCCTGTTGCCGCTGACGGTAAAGAGCTCGCCACGCGAGCGGCTGCTGGAGCGAACCCGCGCGTGAGCGCCCCGTAGGGTGCGGCCTGTGAGCGAGCCCTCCCAGCGGACCACGTACCTGCTCGTCGACGGGGAGAACATCGACGCGACCCTGGGGATGAGCGTCCTCGGCCGG
>JBMOMI010000398.1:0-3725 GCA_049325235.1 Actinomycetota bacterium
CTGGCCGCCCGCGCCACGGACCACGAGGCGGTGGTGGCCCTCGACGCCCGGCTGCGGGAGGTCGCCCGGGAGAAGCAGCAGCTCGAGGAGCAGTGGCTCGAGGCGGCCGACATCGTCGGGTAGCCCGGCCCTCCGGGAGTCGAGCTCAGGCGTCGAACGGGGCGACGAGACGGCGCAGCATCCCCGACAGCACGTCCTGCTCCGCCTCGTCGAGGTCGGCCAGCAGCTCACGCTCGCGCTCGAGCAGGTCGGCCAGCGCTGCGTCCACCCGGGCGAGGCCGTCCCGGGTCAGCCGCACGAGCACGCCGCGCCGGTCCACCGGGTCGGGGTGCCGCTCGACGAGACCGCGGGCCACCAGCCGGTCGATCCGGTTGGTCATCGTGCCGCTGGTGACCAGCGTCTGGGTGACGAGCTGGCCGGGGGAGAGCTGGTAGGGGCTGCCAGCCCGGCGCAGCGCCGACAGGACGTCGAAGTCCCAGCTCTCCAGGTCGTGGTCGGCGAACGCGGCGCGCCGCGCCCGGTCGAGGTGCCGGGCCAGCCGGGTGACCCGGGACAGCACCCCCAGCGGTGCGACGTCCAGGTCGGGGCGCTCGCGCCGCCAGGCCGCGACGATGCGGTCGACCTCGTCCTGCGGCACCGGGCCAGCGTAGCCTCTCGACGTCAAGACATCTCGGAGGTGACCGTGCCCAGCTGGGACGCCGCGACGTACCTGCGCTTCGCCACCGAGCGGGCCCGGCCGTTCGCCGACCTGCTCGCCCGCGTCGGTGCCGACGACGACCCGCGGTTCGTCGTCGACATGGGCTGCGGCCCGGGCACGCTGACAGCGACGCTCGCGCAGCGCTGGCCCGGCGCGACGGTCGTCGGCGTGGACTCCTCGGCCGAGATGGTGGCCGAGGCCGGCGCCCTCGGCGGCATCGACGTCGTCCAGGCCGACGTCCGCGACTGGACGCCGGACCGTCCGGTGGACGTGCTCGTCACCAACGCGGTGCTCCAGTGGGTGCCGGACCGCCTGGACCTGCTGCGCTCGTGGGTGGGCTGGCTGGCACCCCGGGGGTGGCTGGCCCTGCAGGTGCCGGGGAACGTCGCCGCCCCCTCGCACGCGCTGATGCGCGAGGTGGCCGCGCTACCCCGGTTCGCCGGGCGGCTGGCCGGGGTCCCGCGCGAGGCGCCGGTCGCGGACGCGCTCGGCTACGCGGAGGTGCTCGCGGGCGCCGGCTGCACGGTGGACGCGTGGGAGACGACGTACGTGCACGTGCTCGACCCGGCCGGCGAGCACGGGGACGACGCGGTGCTGGCGTGGGTGCGCGGCACGGCGCTGCGGCCCGTGCTCGACGCGCTGGACGGCGTCCCCGCCGAGGGCGACGCGTTCCACGCCGAGCACGGCGCCCGGCTCAGGACGGCGTACCCGCGCCGCCCGTGGGGAACGCCACTGCCGTTCCGCCGCGTGTTCGCGGTGGCGCAGCGGCCCTGAGGTCAGCCCGGCCGGTCCGTCATGCTGGGCTTGGCCTCCAGGCCGGACAGCCCGTTCCACGCCAGGTTGACCAGGTGCGCGGCCACGTCCGCCTTCTTCGGCTTGCGGTTGTCGAGCCACCACTGCCCGGTGAGGGCGACCATGCCGACGAGCATCTGGGCGTACATGGGCGCGGTGCGGGCATCGAGCCCCCGTCGCTTGTACTCGGCGGCCAGGATGTGCTCCACCTGGCTGGCGACGTCGCTGATCAGGCTGGCGAACGTGCCCGTCGACTGTGCGACGGGGGAGTCGCGGACCAGGATGCGGAACCCGTCGGTCGAGGTCTCGATGTAGTCGAGCAGGGCGAGCGCCGCCCGCTCGAGGAGCTGACGCGGGTGCCCCTGGCTGACGAGGGCGCCGGTGATGCTCTCCAGCAGCGTCGCGATCTCGCGGTCGACGACGACCGCGTAGAGGCCTTCCTTGCCGCCGAAGTGCTCGTACACCACGGGCTTGGAGACCTGCGCTCGCGCGGCGATCTCCTCCACGCTGGTGCCCTCGAAGCCCTTCTCCGCGAACAGCTTGCGCCCCACGTCGAGGAGCTGCTCGCGCCGCTGCTTGCCCGTCATCCGGGCGCGGGCTGCGGGGCGGGACGTCGTCGGGGCGTCGGACCGGCTCACGCAGCCATCATGCCGTGCCGGCCCGGGCGGCCTTCTTGGCGGCGGCCTCCTCGCGCTTGGCGACGAAGGACGCCGCCCGCGCGTCGAGGTCGGCCAGGAGCGCTGCGAGGTCCTCCCGCGCCGCCTCGCCGCGCGCGCCGAGGTCGGTGCGCTCGAACACCTTCCAGAAGCGCAGGACCGGTGTGAGCACCTCGTCGTGGTGCAGCCGCAGGTCGTAGATGCCGGCCTTGGCGATGGTCAGCGCGTTGCGCGCGAAGTCGGGCATCCCGGCGCCCGGCATCTCGAAGCCGACGACCTCGTCGCGGATCGCCTCCATCGTGGCGTCCGGCTCGCGGTCGAACGCGGCAGCCATGAGGTTGCGGTAGAAGACCATGTGCAGGTTCTCGTCGACCGCGATGCGTGCGAGCAGCTGCTCGGCGACGGGGCAGCCGGTGGCGCGGCCGGTGTTGCGGTGGCTGACACGCGTGGCCAGCTCCTGGAACGACACGTACGCGACGGTGCGCAGCATCGACTTCTCACCGGAGTCGTAGCCGGCCTGCATGTGCTGCATGCGCAGCTGCTCGAGCCGCACCGGGTCGACGCCACGCGTGACGACGAGGTAGTCGCGCAGGGCGATGCCGTGCCGGCCCTCCTCCGCCGTCCAGCGACCGACCCACTCGCCCCAGGCCGCGTCGCGCGTGAAGCGCTCGGAGATCTCCCGGTGGTAGGAGGGCAGGTTGTCCTCGGTGAGCAGGTTGACCACCATCGCGGTCTTGGCAACCGGGTCGAGGCGAGAGTCCTGCGGCGTCCAGTCCTCGCCGCCGAGGAAGGCGAAGTCGCGGCCCTGGCTCCACGGCACGTAGTCGTGCGGGTTCCAGTCCTTCGCGACCGAGATGTGCCGCTCGAGGTTCTCGGCCACGACCGGTTCGAGCTCGAGCAGCAGCCGGGTCTGCAGGGACGTCGTCACGCGGCGGCCCCCTCGAGCCGGCGGGCGGCGAGGCGGTCGGCCTTCGGCCACCGGACGTCGTGGGCCCAGCCGAGGCGCTCGAACGCCCAGATCACGCGTGCGCTGGAGTCGACCTGGCCCTTCAGCGCACCGTGCCGCGCGCAGGTCGGGTCCGCGTGGTGCAGGTTGTGCCACGACTCGCCCATGGACAGCACCGCCAGCCACCACACGTTGCCCGACTTGTCGCGGCTGCGGAACGGCCGCTCGCCGAGCGTGTGGCAGATCGAGTTGATCGACCAGGTCACGTGGTGCAGTAGGCCGACGCGCACCAGCGAGCCCCAGAAGAACGCCGTGAGCGCGCCCTGCCACGACCAGGTGACGAGGCCGCCGACCAAAGGGGGCAGCAGCATCGAGACCGCGACGATGCCCGGGAAGGCCTTGGAGATCCGCACGATGTCGCGGTCGTTGAGCAGGTCCGGTGCGTACCTGCGCTGGTTGGTCTGCTCGACGTCGAACAGCCAGCCGACGTGGGCGTAAAGAAGGCCCTTCACCAGCGCCGGCACCGTCTCGCCGTACCGCCACGGCGAGTGCGGGTCGCCTTCGCGGTCACTGAACGCGTGGTGCTTGCGGTGGTCGGCGACCCAGCGCACCACCGGGCCCTCGATGGCCAGGG
>JBMOMI010000399.1:0-3719 GCA_049325235.1 Actinomycetota bacterium
AGTTGGGGCTACCCGGCAGGATGTCGTTGATAAGCCCGAAGTCCCGGTTGTAGAAGCTGGCCCAGACGAGCAGCGAGATGAACGCGGGGATCGCGTACGGCAGCAGCAGGAGGGACCGGTACAGCCGCCGCCCGCGCACGCGGTCGTCGTTGAGCACGATGGCCAGGAACAGGCCGAGCGCGAACGTCGTCAGCACGGAGAGGACGGCGACGGCCAGCGTCCACAGGAAGATGCGGACGAAGTCGCTGCGGATCGTCTCGTTCGTGAAGACGCGCTCGTAGTTCTCCAGGCCGACGTACTGCAACCAGCTCTGCGAGAACGCGGGCCGCCCCGTCTGCGGGTCGACGAAGTACTCGGAGTCCCCGACGGTGCCGATGGGGTAGACGGTGCCGGTGACCGTGTCGGTGATGGTGTCGGCGGTCTCGTCGTACTTCAGGGTCGTGCTGCCCTCGAACGCCTTGTTCACACCGAGGGCGCGGATGGCGCCGTCGTCGGTGGGGACGGCGAGCTCCTGGATCGCGGCCCCGGCGTCGTTGACCTCGCGCGGGGTGAGGATCGTGTAGCCGGAGACCCCGGTGATGCGGCCGTCGCTGACCTCGACGTCGGCGGGGTCGAGCTCCTCCAAGCCCTCCGCGGTCCCGGCGAACAGCCCGTCGCCGTCCTCATCGGCGAGGAAGAACGTGAACGGTCCGTCGGTGACCGAGCCGGTAGTGCCGACGCTGAGGTTGTAGGTGGGGGAGTCCGGGAGCTGCTGCACGGAGCTGCCGACAATCCGCGCGATCGCCTCCTCCTTCGACGTCCGCTTGCCGTCACCGAAGTTGGTGAAGGACAGCTGGAACGTCGCCACGATCGGGTAGACGATGAACGCGAGCAGGAACAGCGTGCCCGGCAGCAGGTACTTCAACGGGATCAGGCGCCGGGTGGAGTACACCGCCACGAGGGCGGCGAGGGCGACCCACATCGCCGCGAGCAGGCCGTAGCTGCCCGCCGCGAGCAGCGACGGGGTCACGGAGAGCGCCAGCGCCACGGCGATGCCGAGTCCGAGCAGCTTGAGCAGGAGCGTGGAGACGCGGACAGTGCGGTCCGGCCGCTGCAGTGGGGCTGCGGCCCGGTCGGGGCTGGTCACCTGGGGTCCTCCGGGACGGTCGTGTGGGGTCCCGCCCCGCCTGCGCTCGTGCACGGCGCAGGCGGGGCGGCGGAGGCTGTCAGCTCGGCGTCACTGCAGCGCTTCGCTGATGGTCTGACCGGCGGTCTGCATCGTCGACGACGGGTCGGCGCCACCGACGATCGCGGCCTCGGCCTTGCCGAGCGGCTCCCAGATCTCGCCCATCTGCGGGATGGCCGGGAGGATCTGGCCGCCGGCGGCGGCCTCGGCGAACGCTGCCACGTCCGGGTTGTCGGCCGTGACCGACTCGAGGACCTCGGTCATCGCCGGCGGGCGCGGCTCGGCGTCGAAGAGGGCCTGCATCGTCTCCGGGGAGTTGGCGGCCTCGAGGACGAACTGCTGTGCGAAGGCCTTGTTCTTGCCCTTGCTGGCGATGTAGAAGGCCTGCACCCCGGTGAAGGGCTGCGCGGGCTGCATGCCCTGGAAGCCCGGGATCGGGCTGATCTCGTAGCCGAAACCGGCCTTCTCGACGTCCGCGGTCGCCCACGGGCCGGAGACGAGGAACGCGCACCGACCCTCGGTGAACAGGGAGATCGAGTTGTCGGCAGTGATCGACGTCTTCAGCACGCCCTGCTGGCTGAGCTCAGCGATCTTCTGGGCGGCGGTCAGCGAGCCCTCCTTGCCGACGCCGACGTCGGCGGGGTCGTAGTCCCCCTCGGGGGTGGTCCCGAACAGGTAGCCGCCGGCGGAGGTGTAGAGCGGCTGCATGTGGTAGGCGTCACCGTTCTCGCCTACCTGCAGGCACAGCGGGTTCTCGGCGCCGGAGGCCGTACCCGCCTCGACGAGCGCCTCGATGGACGTCGGCGCCTCCGGTACCAGGTCGGTGTTGCGGAAGAGGGCGATCGACTCCACCGCGTACGGCAGACCGTAGACCTGGCCGTCGTACGTGACGCCCTTGAGCGCGATCTCGGAGTACCGCGCGGCGTCCTCCTCGGCGAGCGGCAGCGGGTCGATGGCGCCGTTCTGGACGAGGTTGCCGATCCAGTCGTGCGCCCCGATGACGACGTCCGGGCCGTTGCCCGCCGTGTTGGCGGTGATGAAGTTGAACTGCAGGTCCGTGGCCACGGTCTGGACCGCCACGGTGATGCCGTTCTCCTCGCCGAACTGCTCGGCGATGCCCTGCAGGGCGTCGGTGCGCTTCTGGTCGGCCCAGATGACGAGGTCGGCGTCGGCGCGGGTCGGGGCGCCCTCGGTCTCGGTGGCCTCCGGGGCCTGGGTCTCGGTCGGGGTGGCCCCTGGCTCGGCGGTGGTCTCGCCGCCGCCGCAGGCGGAGACGAGGGCGGCGATCCCGGCCACGAGGGCCAGGGTCCGGGCGGTCCTGCGCATGGGTTCTCCTCGGTTGCAGGGAGCAGGTGGATGTCAACGTAGCAAGAATTTGCAGCACGACGGGAGAGGATTGCAGCAAGATTTCCGCAACGATGCTGTAACCTTCGGATCATGAGAGCACGGCTCGCGGACATCGCCGCTCACGCCGGCGTCAGTGAGGCGACGGTCAGCCGCGTGCTCAACGCCAAGCCGGGTGTGGCGGACGCGACGCGGCAGGCGGTCCTGACGGCCCTCGACGTGCTCGGGTACGAGCGCCCCTCCAGGCTGCGCCAGAAGAGCGCCGGGCTCGTCGGGCTCATCGTCCCCGAGCTGGAGAACCCGATCTTCCCTGCGTTCGCCCAGGTGATCGAGACCGCGCTGGCTCAGCACGGGTATACGCCCGTGCTGTGCACCCAGACCCCCGGTGGGGTCCACGAGGACGACTACACCCAGATGCTACTGGAGCGCGGCGTGTCCGGGATCGTGTTCGTCTCCGGCCTGCACGCGGACACGACCGCGGACACGGCGAGGTACGTGGCGCTGCGGGAACGCGGCCTGCCGATCGTCCTCGTCAACGGGTACACCGAGGGCGTGGACGCCCCGTTCATCTCCAACGACGACGTGGCGTCCATGGACCTCGCCGTCTCCCACCTCGTGTCCCTGGGACACCGGGAGATCGGGCTGGCGCTCGGCCCGTCGCGCTTCGTGCCCGTCATCCGCAAGGTGACCGGGTTCCGCGCCGCGATGAGCGCCCAGCTGGGGGTGGACGACGTCGACCGGCTCGTCGAGTACTCGCTCTTCTCGGTGGAGGGAGGCGCGGCGGCGGCCGGGCGTCTGGTCGACAAGGGCTGCACCGCGGTGATCTGCGGGTCGGACCTGATGGCGCTCGGCGCGATCCGCGCCGTCCGGGAGCGGGGCCTCACGGTGCCTGGCGACGTCTCGATCGTCGGCTACGACGACTCGATGCTCGTCGCGTTCACCGACCCGCCGCTGACCACCGTCCGGCAGGCGGTGCACGCGATGGGCACCGCGGCGGTCCGTGCCCTGCTCGACGAGATCACAGGCGTTCCCGCGCCGCGTGCCGAGTACGTCTTCCGACCCGAGCTCGTGGTGCGTGCGTCCACCGGCGCGGCGCCGAACCGCTGACGCCCTGGGCGGAATCGCTCCAATCCCGCATTGGTGCAGGGTGGCCCTGTGCCAAACCTATGGGGACGGGGCCACCCTGTGCCGAAGGGCCAGCAGCTGGTGC
>JBMOMI010000400.1:0-3694 GCA_049325235.1 Actinomycetota bacterium
TCGAGCCCACGGTCGCGACCAGCCGGCGGATCTCCTCGCGGTCGTGCACGGCGTTGAACCGAGGAACGCGCGGAAGCCGTCAGCTGACCTCGCGCAGCTTGCCGCGCAGCTGCACGACGGCCTTCGTGTGCATCTGGCAGATCCGCGACTCGGTGACGCCGAGGACGCGGCCGATCTCGGCCAGGGTGAGGCCCTCGTAGTAGTAGAGGGTGATGACGATCTTCTCGCGCTCAGGGAGCTGGTCGATCGCCCGGGCGAGGAGGAACTTCGTCTCCTCGCCCTCGAAGGCGCCGGCCGGGTCCTCGGCCTTGTGGTCCTTGAGCGTGTCGCCGAGCGACATGCCCTCGCCCTTCTCGCCCGGCGACATCAGCTCGTCGAGGGCCAGCACGTTGACGTAGGAGACCTGGCTGAAGATCTGGTGCAGCTCCTCCAGCGAGATCCCCATGCGCTCGGCGACCTCCGGCTCGCTGGGGGTGCGGTGGAGCTCGGCCTCGAGCGCCGTGTAGGCCTTCTCCACCTCCCGGGCCTTGCTGCGCACCGAGCGGGGGATCCAGTCGAGCGCGCGCAGCTCGTCGATGATCGCGCCCCGGATGCGGGCGATCGCATAGGTCTCGAACTTGATCGAGCGGTCCAGGTCGAACTTCTCGATGGCGTCGATGAGCCCGAAGATGCCGTACGACACCAGGTCGGCCTGCTCGATGTTCTGCGGGAGCCCGACACCGACCCGCCCGGCGACGTACTTGACGAGCGGGGAGTAGTGCAGGATCAACCGCTCCCGGATCGCGGTGTCGCCGGTCTGCTTGAACTTCTCCCACAGCTCGCGCAGGAGCGCCTCACCCGCGGCAGCGTCGCCCGGGTTCCCGCCGGCCGCTTCGAGTCGCTCGGACACAGTGCTCCCCGTCTACCTCGTCAGGCCCGTGGGTGGGCCCGCTCGTACGTGCGCCGCAGGCGGTCCACCGAGACGTGCGTGTAGACCTGCGTGGTCGCGAGACTAGCGTGACCGAGGATCTCCTGGACGGTTCTGAGGTCGGCGCCGCCGTCCAGCAGGTGCGTGGCGGCGCTGTGACGCAGGGCGTGCGGCCCCGCGTCGGTGCCCTCGCCGAGGTCGGCGAGCAGCCGGTGGACGACGTCCCGCACCTGACGCACCCCCCACCGGCCGCCCCGGGCACCGAGCAGCAGCGCCGGACCGGACGACGGGGTGGCCAACCGGCCGCGCCCCCGCTGGAGCCAGGCCCGCAGGGCCCGCTCGGCCGGTATCCCGAACGGCACCACCCGCTCCTTGCTGCCCTTGCCCATCACCCGCACGGTGCGGCGCTCGAGGTCGACATCGTCCACGTCGAGCCCGACGAGCTCGGCGACACGGATGCCGCTGCCGTAGAGCAGCTCGAGCGCGGCCCGGTCACGCAGGTGTGCCGGGTCGGCGTCGTCGGCCCGGACCGCGGCGAGATCGAGCAGCCGCGCGGCCTGGTCGGCCCGCAGCACCGTCGGCAGGTGCCGTTCTCGCCGGGGGGACTGCAGGCGCAGGGCCGGGTCCGCGCCGAGGCGCCCGGTGCGCACGGCCCACGCGGTGAACGTGCGCGCCGCGGACGCCCGTCGTGCCATCGTGCTGCGCGCCCGACCGGAGGCGGCCATCCCGGCCAGCCAGGAGCGCAGCAGCGGCAGGTCGATCTCCTCCAGGCGGGTACGCCCGCCGGACGCCGCCACGTGCAGCAGGCCCGACACGTCGGCCAGGTAGGCGCGCACGGTGTGGGCGGACCGCCCGCGCTCGGCGGCGAGGTGACGCTCGAACTCCTCGAGCGCCGACGCCATCTCCGGCGGCAGGCCGGTGGGCTCGGCCGTGACCCCGCTCCTCACGTGGCACACCGTGGCGGCCCCCACGCGCGGGCACAAGCACCCTGGCCCGCCCGGCGTGGCGCGGCCTCACCCCCGCCCCGTCGCGCGGGCGTGCCGGAGCTCGGTGCTCGGCGGCGTCGGCCGCATCCGAGCGGCCGGGGCCGGGCGGATCCGCCGCCACACGCGCTCCCCGTCGCCGCGCAGCGGTTCGGCCAGGCCGAGCAGGTGGAGCCGGGCCAGGCCGCGCTGCACGTCCGCCAGCGGCAGCCCGGCGACCCGCACCAGCGAGGACGGCGGCGCCCCGCGGCGCACCGGCAGGGCGTCGAGCACCCGGACGTCGAGATCGGACAGCCCGTCGTGCTCGGCGCGGGGCACCTCCGGCTCGGGCGGCAGCCCGGCCCCGACGACCTGGACGAGCTCGGCGGCCTCTGCCGCGTCGGTCACGCAGGTCGCGCCGAAGTCGCGCAGCACCCGGTGGCAGCCCGCGCTGGCCGCCGACGTCACCGGGCCGGGCACGGCGCCGAGCGGTCGCCCCAGCCCAGCGGCCGAGGACGCGGTCGACAGCGCGCCGGAGCGCCACGCCGCCTCCACGACGACCGTGCCGCCCGCGAGCGCCGCGATCAGCCGGTTGCGCTGCAGGAAGCGGTCCCGCATCGGCGTGGACCCGGGCGGGACCTCGGCGACCACGAGCCCGTCGGCGGCGATCCGGCGCAGCAGCCCCTCGTGCGCGGCCGGGTAGTACCGGTCCACGCCGCAGGCGAGCACCGCGACCGTGACCCCGGGCGCGGCGAGCGCGCCCCGGTGCGCGGCGGCGTCGATGCCGAACGCGGCACCCGACACCACGGTGATCCCCCGCTCGGCGACCCCGGCGCCGATCTCTGCGGCGACGTGCTCGCCGTACGCGGTCGACGCCCGCGACCCGACCACGGCCAGGGACCGGGCCACCGCGGCGTCCAGCGCGAGCGGCCCGACCACCCACAGGGCCACCGGGGTGGTGAGCCGCAGGTCGTCGAGGCGCTCGGGCCACTCGGCGTCCGCCGGCACCACCAGCCGGCCCCCGAACCGCTCGGCCGTGGCGACGTCCCGCTGGGGGGCGAGGTCGACCAGGCGGGTCCGCCAGCGCTGCAGCGCCTTGTCGAGCCGGGCGCGTGTCACCGCCCCCTCGAGCGCGTCGAGCACGGCGTCGGGCAGCGGCAGGTCCCGCAGCACGTGTTCGAGAGCGTCACCGGCCCCGAGCACCTGCACGGCGGCACCCACCAGCACGTCACCGGGTTCGGCGAGTCGCGTCCAGGCGGCGCGGGCCAGGCGGTCGTCCCGCCACCAGGCCGACGAGGACCTCATGCCGCCTGCCCGAGCGTGCGCAGGAACCACGCCTGCTCGACGTGCTCCTGGCGCGGGCCGCAGTCGTCCAGGTCCGCCACCGTCCACGCGACCCGCAGCACCCGGTCGTACCCCCGCGCCGTGATCGAGCCCCGGTCCAGGCAACGGTCGATCAGCCGGGTGGCGCCGCCCGGCAGCCGCAGCCGCCCGCGCAGCACCGGCCCCGGGACCTCACCGTTGCACCGCCACGGCGTGCCGGCGAGCCGCTCGGCCTGCGCCGCCCGCGCGCGCTGCACCCGCTCCCGGACCCGCTCCGTGCTCTCCCCCGGCGCCTGCTGCATCGCCGTGTGCGAGACCGGCAGCACCTCCACCTGCAGGTCCACCCGGTCCATCAGGGGGCCGCTGAGCCGCTGCAGGTAGCGGCGCCGCACGGGCGCCGTGCAGCTGCAGTCGGCGCCCTTGCCGACGGCCATCCCGCACGGGCAGGGGTTGGCTGCGAGGACCAGCTGGAACCGCGCGGGGTACCGGGCCCCGCCGCGCG
>JBMOMI010000401.1:0-3691 GCA_049325235.1 Actinomycetota bacterium
CCGGGCGCCCGGATACGTGGGGAACCCTCCAGAGGTCGGGTCAGCGGGCGACGGGCGACAGGCCGAGGGATCGGCCGGCCAGGCCGCGGGCGCGGCGGGCCAGCTGCCGCGCGATCCCGCGGAGCGCGACCGCGCCGGGGGAGTCCGGGTTCGACAGGACGACGGGCGTGCCGGCGTCCCCGCTCTCGCGCAGGGAGACGTCGACGGGCACCTGGCCGAGCAGCGGCACGTCGGCGCCGATCGCGCGGCCGAGCCGCTCGGCGACCTGCGCGCCGCCGCCGCTGCCGAACAGGTCCATCCGCGAGCCGTCGGGCAGCTCCAGCCACGACATGTTCTCCACGACGCCGACGACGTGCTGGTGGGTCTGCAGCGCGATGGCTCCCGCCCGCTCGGCGACCTCGGCGGCCGCGGCCTGCGGGGTGGTGACGACGAGCACCTCGGCGCTCGGCAGCAGCTGGGCGACGCTGATCGCGATGTCGCCGGTGCCCGGGGGCAGGTCGAGCAGCAGCACGTCGAGGTCACCGAAGAACACGTCGGACAGGAACTGCTGCAGCGCGCGGTGCAGCATCGGCCCGCGCCACACGACGGGCTGGTTGCCCGGGACGAACATGCCGATCGAGATGACCTTCACGTCGTGCGCGACCGGCGGCAGGATCATGTCGTCGACGCGGGTGGGTGCCTGGTCGACGCCGAGCATGCGGGGCACCGAGAAGCCGTACACGTCGGCGTCCACCACCCCGACCCGCAGGCCGTCGGCCGCCATCGCGGCGGCCAGGTTCACGGTCACCGACGACTTGCCGACGCCGCCCTTCCCGGACGCCACCGCGTAGACGCGCGTCAGCGAGCCGGGACGCGCGAACGGGATCTCCCGCTCCACCTGGCCGCCGCGCAGCTTCGCCCTCAGCGCCTGGCGCTGCTCGTCGCTCATCACGTCGAGCGCCACCCGCACCGCCGTGACGCCGGGCACCTCACCCACCGCGCGGGTGACGTCGCGCGTGATCGTGTCCCGCATCGGGCAGCCGGACACCGTCAGGTAGACGGTGACGTCGACCGACCCGTCGTCGGCGACGTCCACCGACTTCACCATGTCGAGCTCGGTGATCGGCCGGCGGATCTCCGGGTCGTTGACGCGCGCGAGTGCGGCGTGGACGGCGTCGAGCGAGGGGGCGGGCATGCGCCCAGGGTAGGTCGTCGGGATCCGGCGCCCCTCACCCCACCGCCGTCCGGCACCAGGGGCAGATCTTCCAGTCCGGGTCGAGCGTGCGCGCGCAGCCCTCGCAGTGGCCGCGGTCCAGGGTCGCGGCGCACCACGGGCAGGCGACCATGTCGGCGGTCACCGCGCGCTCGCACGCCGGGCAGTGCCGCCCGCCGGCGTGGTCGTCGCTGTGCGTGACGCGCACCGCCTCCTCGAACGTCGTGTCCCCGCGCCTGGCCTTCTCGATCGCCGCGCCGCGCAGCGTCAGCATCCCGGCGGCGCGCGCCTGGGCGCCGACCGCTGCCTCCGACGGGTCCTTCATCAGCACCTGCCGCATCGCGGCGTCCACCTCGAGCACCTCGTACACGGCGGTCCGGCCGCGGTACCCGGTGCCGCCGCACTCGGTGCATCCCTCGCCCTTGAGCGGTGTGGCGTCGAGGATGTCGTCGAGGCGCAGCCCGAGCAGCGCGAGCGTCGTCTCGTCGGGGATGTAGCCGTCCGCGCAGGCCTCGCACGGCTGGCGCACCAGCCGCTGCGCAACCGCGGCGGTCAGCGACGACGCCACGAGGAACGGCTCCGCGCCCATGTCGACGAGGCGCGTGAGGGCGGCGACCGCCGAGTTCGTGTGCAGCGTGGTGAGCACCAGGTGCCCGGTCAGGGACGCCTTGAGCGCCAGCTCGGCCGTCTCGCCGTCCCGTACCTCACCGACGAGGACGATGTCGGGGTCCTGCCGCAGGATCGACCGCAGCCCGGCCTGGAACGTCATCCCTGACTTCGTGTGCACCTGCACCTGGGTGATACCCGGCAGCTGGACCTCGACCGGGTCCTCGAGCGTGACGATGTTCTTCTCGGGCGAGAGGATCTCGGCGATCGCCGAGTACAGCGTGTTCGTCTTGCCGGATCCGGTCGGACCGGTGATGAGCACCAGGCCCTGCGGCACCGACAGCGCCGCCCGGAACGCCTGCAGCTGCCTCTCCTCGAACCCCAGGGAGTCCAGCGACGGGACGGCGTCCCCGCGGGTGAGCAGCCGGACGACGACCTTCTCGCCGTGCAGGCTGGGCAGCGTCGAGACGCGGCAGTCGATCGCGGCGCCGTCCACGACGATCCGGGCCCGGCCGTCCTGCGGGACACGGCGTTCCGCGATGTCCAGCCCCGACATGATCTTTATCCGGCTGATGACGGACGGCGCCACGCGCCGCGTCGTCGTCATGACGTCGCGCAGCAGGCCGTCCACGCGGTAGCGGACCTTCAGGGCGTCGCGCTGGGTCTCGATGTGGATGTCCGAGGCCCGCAGCCGCACGGCGTCCGCGAGCACCTTGTTCACGAGCTTGACGATCGGGGCGTCGTCGTCCGGGCCGGACGCGAGCCCGTGGTCGTCGTCCCCGTCGTCGGCGTCGTCGATGATCGCCGTGATGCTGCCGGCGTCCTCCCCGAGGGACCACGCCCGCGCCAGGTGGTCGCGGATCTGCCCGTCGGTGGCCACGAGCACGGCCAGCTCCGCCGCGCCGGTGTGCAGCCGGACGTCGTCCAGCGCCAGGACGTCGGTCGGGTCCGACACGGCCACGACGAGCCCGGTGTCGGTGCGGTCGACGACCAGGCAGCGGCTGCGCTCGGCGACCTGCTGCGGGAGCAGCCGGACGACGTCGGGGGCCGGGGGGTTCTTGCTCAGGTCGATCGTGCCGAGACCGAGGTGCGCCGCCAGTGCCAGGCTGACCATCCGCTCGTCGGCGTACCCCTGCTCGACGACGAGCTCACCGAGCCGGCGGCGGGGGCCGGGCGTCTCACGCTGGTGGTCGAGCAGCGCGTGGAGCTGGTCGACCGTGATGACGCCGGCCTCGACGAGGACGTCGCCGAGTCGCTTGCGGGTAGGCAGCTCGGTCACCCAGGAGGTCTCGGCACGCGGCCGGGCGCAGTTGAGCCGAACAGGTGACGCGGGTTCAGTGGCGGTGCTCGTCCGCGACGTGCGCCCCGCCCGGGCGCCGGCCGTCCTCCAGCTCCTCCAGCAGGTTCCGCAGCTCCGAGCGCAGGAAGTCGCGCGTGGCCACCTCCCGCATCGCGATCCGCAGCGCAGCCACCTCCCGGGCCAGGTACTCGGTGTCGGCGAGGTTGCGCTCGGCGCGCTGGCGGTCCTGCTCGAACGACACGCGGTCCCGGTCGTCCTGCCGGTTCTGCGCGAGCAGGATCAGGGGAGCGGCGTAGGAGGCCTGCAGCGACAGCATCAGCGTGAGCAGCGTGTAGTTCAGCTCCCGCGGGTCGAACTGAAGCTCCTTCGGCGCGAACGTGTTCCACGCCAGCCAGACGGTGACGAACACCGTCATGTAGACGAGGAACCGCGGCGTGCCCATGAACCGCGCGAAGCGCTCCGACCACCGGCCGAACGCCTCGGGGTCGACGCTCGGCGCGCGCACCAGGGCGCGCCGGGTCTCGCGCGGGGTGTCCAGCCCCTCGCCGCGGCGGCGCTGGCCGCGGCGGCGACGCTCCCGCTGGTCGCGGTCC
>JBMOMI010000402.1:0-3689 GCA_049325235.1 Actinomycetota bacterium
GATCGGGTGCTTCTCCTCCTGCTCGCGCAGGCGCTTGAACTCCGGCGCGCCGGCATCCTGGTCGTCGATGAACCGCTGCGCGAAGGAGCCGTTGCGGATGTCCTCCAGGACCGCCTTCATGTTCTCCTTGACGTGCGCGTCGATGACCCGCGGCCCGGAGACGTAGTCGCCGTACTCGGCGGTGTCCGAGACGCTCCAGCGCTGCTTGGCGATCCCGCCCTCGTACATGAGGTCGACGATGAGCTTCAGCTCGTGCAGGCACTCGAAGTACGCCACCTCGGGGGCGTACCCGGCCTCGGTCAGGGTCTCGAAGCCGTACTGCACGAGCTTCGACATCCCGCCGCACAGCACGGCCTGCTCGCCGAACAGGTCGGTCTCGGTCTCCTCGGTGAACGTCGTCCGGATGCCGCCCGCGCGCAGGCCTCCGATCGCCTTGGCGTACGACAGGGCGAGCGGCCAGGCCTTGCCGGTCGGGTCCTGCTCGACGGCGACGAGCACCGGGACGCCGCGGCCGTCGACGTACTCCCGGCGCACCAGGTGGCCGGGCCCCTTGGGAGCCACCATCGCGACGTCCACGCCCGCCGGCGGCTTGACGTAGCCGAAGCGGATGTTGAAGCCGTGGCCGAAGAACAGCGCGTCGCCGTCGACGAGGTTCGGCGCGATCGCCTCGGCGTACACGTGGCGCTGCACGTGGTCCGGCACGAGCACCATGACCAGGTCGGCCTCCTCGCACGCCTCGTAGGGCGTGACGACCCGCAGCCCCTCCGCCTCCGCCCTGGTGCGGCTCCGGCTGTTCTCCGGCAGGCCGACGCGGACGTCGACCCCGGAGTCCCGCAGGCTCAGCGCGTGGGCGTGGCCCTGGCTGCCGTAGCCCAGCACCGCCACGTTGCGCTGCTGGATCACGCTCAGGTCGGCGTCGTCGTCGTAGTACATCTCGGCCACGGTGGTCGGTCTCCTCGCGTCGTTCGTGGGGTCGGGTGCTGCTAGCGCTCGTACTGGGCGGGATTGCTCCAATCCCGGATTGGTACAGGGTGGCCCTGCAACGAACCTATTGGTGCGGGGCCACCCTGCACCAAGGGAGGCGGGTCACGCGGTGCGCAGCGCGCGGTCCGTGATGGACCGCCCGCCGCGCCCGATGGCGACCATGCCCGACTGCACGAGCTCACGGATCCCGAAGGGCTCGAGCACGCGCAGCAGGGCCTCGATCTTCTCGCCGTCGCCGGTCGCCTCGATCGTCAGCGAGTCGGTCGCCACGTCGACGACCTTGGCGCGGAACAGGTTCACGACGTCGAGCACCTGCGCGCGAGTGGCGGCCTCGGCGCGCACCTTGACGAGCACCTGCTCGCGCTGCACCGACGACTCCGGCGACAGCTCGACGATCTTGATGACGTTGACGAGCTTGTTGAGCTGCTTGGTGACCTGCTCGAGCGGCAGGTCGGCGACGTCGACGACGACCGTCATCCGCGACACGTCCTCGTGCTCGGTCGGCCCCACCGCGAGGGAGTGGATGTTGAACCCGCGCCGCGCGAACAGGCCGGCCACGCGGGTCAGCACGCCCGGCTTGTTCTCGACGAGCACCGACAGGGTGTGACGGCTCATCGCTAGCCCTCCTCGCGGTCCCACGTCGGCGCGGTGCCGCGCGCGACCTGGATGTCGTCGTTGCTGACGCCGGCCGGCACCATCGGCCACACCATCGCGTCACGGTGCACGACGAAGTCGACGACCACAGGCCGGTCGTCGACCGCCATCGCCTTCTCGATCGTGGCGTCGACGTCCTCCGGCCGCTCACACCGCAGGCCCACGCAGCCGTAGGCGTCGGCGAGCTTGACGAAGTCGGGGATCCGGCGGCCGGCCTCGACCGCGTGGCCGGTGTGCAGGTCGGTGTTGGAGTACCGCCCGTTGTAGAAGAGCGTCTGCCACTGCCGAACCATGCCGAGGCTCGAGTTGTTGACGACCGCGACCTTGATGGGGATGTCGTTGAGGGCGCAGGTCGCGAGCTCCTGGTTGGTCATCTGGAAGCAGCCGTCGCCGTCCACCGCCCACACCGTGGCGTCCGGCCGGCCGACCTTGGCGCCCATCGCCGCCGGGACCGCGAAGCCCATCGTCCCGAGGCCGCCCGAGTTGATCCACGTGCGCGGGTGCTCGTAGCGGATGAACTGCGCCGCCCACATCTGGTGCTGTCCGACTCCGGCGACGTAGAGCGCCTCGGGGCCGGCGATCGCGCCGAGTCGCTCCATCACGAGCTGCGGGGCCAGCGACCCGTCCTCCGGAGGCGTGTACCCCAGCGGGTACGTCTCCCGCCACGAGTCGACCTGGCGCCACCAGGCTTCGAGGTCCGGCCGCCCGGTCGTCGCGTGCTCCTCGGCGAGGGCGGCCAGCAGCTCGGTGATGACCTCCTTGGCGTCGCCGACGATCGGGACGTCGGCGGTGCGGTTCTTGGAGATCTCCGCCGGGTCGATGTCGGCGTGGACGACGACGGCGTGCGGCGCGAACGTCGACAGCTGGCCGGTGACGCGGTCGTCGAAGCGGGCACCCAGCGAGACGATCAGGTCGGCCTTCTGCAGGGCGGTCACCGCGGCGACGGTGCCGTGCATCCCGGGCATGCCCAGGTTCTGCGGGTGGGAGTCCGGCAGCACGCCGCGCGCCATCAGCGTCGTGACCACCGGCGCGCCGGAGGCGTCGACGAGGCGGCGCAGCTCGGCGGCGGCCTCGGCCTTGACCACGCCGCCGCCGACGTACAGGACCGGGCGGCGGGACGTCGCGAGCAGCCGGGCCGCCTCGCGAACCTGCTTGCCGTGCGGGCGGGTCACCGGCCGGTACCCGGGCAGGTCGATGCGCGTGGGCCAGCGGAACGTCGTCGACGCCTGCAGGGCGTCCTTGGCGATGTCGACGAGCACGGGGCCGGGGCGCCCGCTGCTGGCGATGTGGAACGCCTCCGCGATCGTCCGCGGGATGTCGGCCGGGTCGGTGACCAGGTAGTTGTGCTTCGTGATGGGCATCGTGATGCCCGCGATGTCCGCCTCCTGGAAGGCGTCCGTGCCGATCGCGGCGCTCGAGACCTGCCCGGTGATGGCCACGAGCGGCACCGAGTCCATGTGCGCGTCGGCGATCGGCGTGACCAGGTTGGTGGCGCCGGGCCCGGACGTCGCCATGCAGACGCCGACCTTGCCGGTGGCGTGTGCGTAGCCCTGGGCGGCGTGGCCGGCGCCCTGCTCGTGCCGGACCAGGATGTGACGCACCTTCTGGCTGTCCAGCAACGGGTCGTACGCCGGGAGGATGGCGCCGCCCGGGATGCCGAAGACCACCTCCACGCCCGCTGCCTCCAGCGAGCGCACCAGGCTGCCCGCGCCGGTCGTGGCGACCGGCTCCGGCGGACGGCCGGGCGCATCATGAGCGCGCGGCGGGGCGGGCTTCGGCACGGGGCGGGGCACCGCCCGTGGTCCGGTGGCCATCGCTGGCTCCCTTCGGTCAGGTCCGTGTGCTGCTGTGGTGGTCCGGCACGAAAAAACCCCTCGGCCCGAGCGGGCTGGGCGAGGGGTTGCGCGCGTGCGGAGTCAGCTCTCGGCTACGCGCGCCGCCGGAGTACGAGGACGAACTGGTGGATCCGCACAGACCCACGGTGCTCGTGGCGGCGGCCGGTGTCAACGGGCGGAGCGCGGTGTCTCGGCATCCGGACGTGACGTCCGGCA
>JBMOMI010000403.1:0-3681 GCA_049325235.1 Actinomycetota bacterium
GACGAGGGCATCGTCGTGCGGTCGTGGCCCGACGCCACGGTCCTGCTGATGAACGACGCCGCGGAGCGGATCCTCGACGTCGCGGCCGGCGAGCTGGCCGGTCGCGAGCTGCGCAAGGGCTGGCGGTGGTTCGACGAGCACGGGCGCGCCGTCGCCGTCCCCGACCTGCCGACCTCGCACTCCCTGCGCACCGGGGAGCCGGTCCGGAACCGCCTGCTCGAGGTCGTCGACGCGGGCGGGAGCCACCGGTGGCTGGAGCTGACGGCTCTCCCGGTCCGGGACCGCGCCGGGCAGCTCACCGGCGTCGTGACCCGCGTGGCCGACGTCAGCGAGCGGCTGCACGACCGCCGCGCCCTCGAGCGCAGCGAACGGCGGCTGGCCCACGCGACCGAGGTGACCGGCCTGGCGTGGTGGGACTACGACGTCCCGGAGGACCGGCACAGCTGGTCGGACGGGATGTTCGCGCTGCTCGGGGTCGAGCCGGGCGAGCCGCCGGGGCTGGCGGGGCTGCTGGAGCGGGTCCACCCGGACGACCGCTCGCTGCTGGAGCCGGGGGAGGGTCAGGCCGGCACCCGCGTCTTCCGCGTCGTGCACCCGGACGGCACGGTGCGGTTCCTGCAGTCCTGGAGCGACGTCGTCCGCGACGCCGACGGCGAGATCGTCCTCATCCGCGGGACGACGCTGGACGTCACCGACCGGGAGCGGTTCGCCCGGGCGGTGGCCGACTCCGAGGAGATGTTCCGGGCCGCGTTCGACGACGCCCCGACCGGGATGGCGATCGTGAGCCTGGAGCCGGGGCGGCTCGGGCAGGTGCTCAACGTCAACGAGGCGCTCGCCGAGACCCTCGGGGCCGACCGGGGCGCGCTCGTCGGCAGCTCCGTGGAGGACTGGCTGCCCCCCGGCGAGGCGGCGCGGTCCCGGTCCGGCCTGCTGGCGATGGCCGCCGGGGAGGACGTGGCTGCGCGGGACGTCCGGCTGCAGCGAGCCGAGGGCGGCACGGTCCACGCCTGGGTGCGCGCGGCCGTGCTCTCCGTGGGGCCGGGTGGTGGCCGGTGCGTGCTCGTGCACGTGCTCGACGTCACCGAGCAGCGGCGCGCCGAGGCGTCGCTGGAGCGGATGGCGATGACCGACGCGCTGACCGGCCTTTCGAACCGGGCGCGGCTGACCGTGCGCATGGCTGCGGCCCTCGCGAGGCTGGCGGAGGCGCCGCAGGGCGCCGACGGGCCCGCGGTCGCCGTCCTGCTGCTGGACCTGGATCGCTTCAAGCTGGTCAACGACGTCCTGGGGCACCCGGTCGGGGACGACCTGCTCGTCGAGGTCGCCGCGCGCCTGACGCGGGTGGCGCCCGAGGGCACGTGCGTCGCCCGCCTGGGCGGCGACGAGTTCGTCGTCCTGCTGGAGGGCCGGGACGCCGGCCGGGCGCCCGAGGTGGCCTCGCTGGTGGTCGACGCGCTGCGAGAGCCGTACGAGCTGCCGTCCGGGCACCGCGTGGTGACGACCGCCAGCGTCGGCATCTCGCGGGCCACCCGGCCTGGCCACTCCGTCTCGGACTTGCTGCGCGAGGCGGACCTCGCGCTGTACCGGGCCAAGGACGCCGGCCGCGACCGCGTGGCGGTCTGTGACGACGAGCTGCGGGCCGGGGCGGTGGCGCGCGTCGACGTGGAGAACGTGCTGCGCACCGCGCTGGACTCCGGCGGCCTGGAGCTGTACCTGCAGCCGGTCGTCGACCTGGCGAGTGGGCACACCGTCGGCGCCGAGGCGCTGGTGCGGGTCCGCTCGGGCGGGGGACTGCTGCCCCCCGCGACGTTCATCGAGGTCGCCGAGGAGACCGGGCTGGTGGCCAAGGTCGACGGGTGGGTCGTCGAGCGGGTGGTGCGGCTCCTCGCCGAGCGCGGCGGCCCCGTCGAGCGGATCGCCGTCAACGTCTCCGGCCGGACCCTGCAGGAGCCTGGCTTCGCCGAGCAGGTGCTGGCCGTGCTGGACGCCCACGGCGTCTCCGGCCGCCGGCTGGACGTCGAGATCACCGAGAGCGTGCTGCTCGAGGCCACCTCGGGAGCGAGGGAGGCGTTGGCGGCGCTGCGCGCAGCCGGCGTGCGCGTCGGCCTGGACGACTTCGGCACCGGGTACTCCGCCCTGGCCTACCTGCAGCGCCTCCCGCTCGACTTCCTCAAGATCGACCGGTCCTTCGTCGTCCGCCTGGCCCGGGACGATGCCGCGGCGGAGACGACCGTGCGGGCCATCGTCGACGTCGCGCACGCCCACCGCCTGGTCGTCACGGCCGAGGGCGTGGAGACACCCCAGCAGGCGCAGGCGCTGCGCGAGCTGGGGTGTGACCGCGGGCAGGGCTGGCTGTTCGGGCGGCCCGCGCCCGTGACGTAGCCGGCAGGTTCAGGCGAGGGGGTTCGTCCCCAGACCGGCCATCGCGTGCCAGGCCGAGGCGCCGACGTGCTGGACCTGGAAGTAGCCGAACCCGAACCCGGTGTCGATGAGGCTGGAAGCGGCCACGACGCCGGACGCGGCGGGCAGCCGGCGCCCGCCCGCATGCTGTCCTCCTCCCAGCCGCTGCTGCGCCACCACGAGCTGCTCGAGCAGGTACGACCTCAGCCGGGCGTCGTGCGTGCCTCGCGAGCGGTCGCCGACCGCGGCCGCCAGCTGGGCGGTCCCCTCGAGCCAGACCCCAGCCGGGTGCACGGGGATGCCGTTGTAGGAGACCGTCGACGTCAGGCTCGCGGAGCTGAACGTCACGCCTCCCACCCGCACGCCGTCCGGCAGCTGGCTCGTCGGCTGGTCTGCGGCGTCCGTCGTCGCGAGGGCGTCGGCCGCCCAGTCGAGGCAGCGGGCGTAGCGCGGCTCCCGCAACGCCAGCCAGCTCCACGTCTGGGGGTCGAGCGGCAGCGGCGAGCGGTTGATCGTGTCACCGTCGTTGCTGCCGGTGTAGAAGAACCCGCCCACCGGCTCCCACATGCGCTCCACGAACTGCCGGGCGTGCCGTGCGTGCTCGAGCCAGGAGGGGTCGGCCGTCGCGGCGGAAAGCTGCCGGAAGAACGAGACGCAGTCGATGTTGTGCTCGGTCGACACGTTGGGGATCCGCTGGTTGTCCCCCGAGACGCCGAACGAGAAGCCGCCCAGCAAACCGGTCGATACGGCGTTGTCCGTGATCCACTGGGCGATGCGCACGGCGCCGCCCAGGTAGCGCTGGTCGCGGGTGCGCCGGTACAGCCGGACCAGGGCGATGCCCGGCCAGGCCATGTCGCCGACCGCGGTGCCGAGGAAGCCGAACTGGGCGCCGATGTTGGCGGAGCCGTCGGGTCGGACGAAGCCGTCCGGTTGGGGCGAGCCGTCGTAGAACGTGTACGGCCCGACGTTGTAGGCCTGGCGCAGGCGGCCGTCGCTGTACCCGGGGTCGTGGTCCTGCGCGTACAGCAGCCCGTCGCCGACGGCACGGGCGAGGTCCACCCGCCCGGCGCCGAGCGCCGCGCACACCGCCAGGGCGTTGTCGTAGACGAACGCGGTGCTGAACAGCCCGAGCTCGTCGGCGTAGCTCTGGGCCAGGCGCGGTCCGGTGCCGTTGGCGTCGGGGTACGCGTCGAGCATGACGCCGAGGAAGTCGGCAGCGCGGCGGACGGATGCGGACACCGCTCCGGCGGTGGCGGCGTCCGCCTTCGCCGGGGCGGTGCCGAC
>JBMOMI010000404.1:0-3680 GCA_049325235.1 Actinomycetota bacterium
GGTGCGCGGTGCGACCCCCGGCGAGGCGCGCGCGCAGCGGCGCGAGCGTGTCGTTGGTGACGTGCCCGGCCCACAGCAGGTCCCAGAGCGTCTCGGTCAACGCCTGGTCGTCGGTGGAACCGACCGCGTCGGAGAGCGCGCGGAAGAAGAACGCGCCACCGCCGGTCAGCACGTCGAGCACGGCCCGGTGGCTCTCGCCAAGGTCGAGCGCCGGGTCGGGCCCGGGCAGGGTCAGCGCGGCGGTGTCGGCCGGGTGCAGCGACACCCAGCCGTCGTCACCGGGCAGCGCGCCGTGCCCGCACCACACCACCTCGCCCGCCGCGGTCAGCTCGTCGAGGAGCGCGGCGTGGTAGCCCTCGACCCGCGCCGGCAGCACCAGCGACTCCAGCGCGCTCGCGGGCAGCACGGCGCCGGCCAGCTGTTCGGCCACCCGCAGCACGCCGTCCACACCCCGCAGCCGGCTGCGCGGCGAGGCGCCGACGCCCTGCCACGACGGCAGGAAGAGCGCCAGGTCGCGCGCAGGGACCGGCTCGACCTCGGCACGCAGCGCGGCCAGGGAGCGCCTCCGCAGTACCCGCAGGACGCCGGTGTCGCACCAGTCGGTGGCGCCGGCGTGCTCACCGAGGGCCCGGCGCGACTCCGGCGGCAGCAGCTCACCCGACACCACGCGCCCCGCGCGCTCGAGCCGCCCGAGCGCGTCGGTGACCACGGCCACGCCGAGCCCGAGCCGGTGCGCGACCGCCGTGGCGGTGAACGGCACGTGCGTGCGGGCGTACCGGGACACCAGGTCGGCGACCGGGTCCGGCACCGGCGCGGTGAACGCCTCCGGCACGCCCACCGGCAGGGGGACGCCGAGCGCGTCCCGCAGCCGCCCGGCGTCCTCGACCGCGGCCCACCGCTGCTGACCCGCGAACCGGACGGCGATGACCCGGCGGGCCCGCTCCAGGGACGCCAGCCACTCCGCCGGCTGCGCGCCGTCCACCGTCCGCTCGGCGACCTCGCTCGTGGTCAGCGGTCCGAGCACGCGCAGCAGGTCGGCGACGTCCTCGGCGTCGCGGGCGCGGCGCTCGTCGGCGAGGCGCTGCAGCTCGCGGTGGGTGCGCTCGACCGCCTCGGGGTCGAGCAGGTCGGCCAGGGCGGCGCCCTCACCGCGGCCGAGCAGCTCGGCGAGCAGCGACGGGTCGAGGGCGAGCGCCGCCGCCCGCCGCTCCGCGAGCGGGTTGTCGCCCTCGTAGAGGAACTGGGCGACGTACCCGAACAGCAGCGACCGGGCGAACGGCGACGGCTGGTCCGTGGTGACCTCGACGACACGGACCCGCCGGGCGGCGAGGTCGCGCATGAGGCCGACGAGCCCCGGCACGTCGAAGACGTCCTGCAGCACCTCGCGCACCGTCTCGAGCACGATCGGGAACGACGGGTACCGGCTGGCGACCTGCAGCAGCTGCGCCGCCCGCTGCCGCTGCTGCCACAGCGGCTGGCGGCGGTCCGGCCGCCGGCGGGGGAGCAGCAGCGCCCGGGCGGCGCACTCGCGGAAGCGCGCGGCGAACAACGCCGACCCGCCGAGCTGCTCGGTGACGAGCTGCTCGACGTCGTCCGGGTCGAGCAGCAGGGCGTCGGTGACCTCGGGCGCCGACCCGCCCTCGAGTTCCAGGTCGGGCATCCGCAGCACCAGCCCGTCGTCCGCCGGCATCGCCTGCACGTCGACGCCGTACCGCTCCTGCATCCGAGCGGCGACGGCGAGCGCCCAGGGCGCGTGCACCTGCGCGCCGAACGGCGAGTGGACCACCACCCGCCAGTCGCCCAGCTCGTCGCGGAACCGCTCCACCACGAGCGTCCGGTCGTCGGGCACGTGGCGGGTCGCCTCGGCCTGCTCGCGCACGTAGGCGAGCAGGTTGTCCGCCGCCCACTCGTCCAGGCCGGCCGCCCGGGCCCGCGCCCGGGCGGCGGCGTCGTCCAGCGCGACCACCTCGCGGACGAATGCACCGACGGCCCGCCCCAGCTCCGCGGGCCGGCCGGGGGCGTCCCCGTGCCAGAACGGCAGCCGGCCGGGCACCCCCGGGGCCGGCGTGACGAGCACCCGGTCGTGCGTGATGTCCTCGATCCGCCACGTGCTCGCGCCGAGCGTGAAGACGTCGCCGACGCGCGACTCGTACACCATCTCCTCGTCGAGCTCGCCGACGCGCCGGCCGGGGCCCTCGCCGGTGGCCAGGAACACCCCGTACAGGCCGCGGTCGGGGATCGTGCCGCCGCTCGTCACCGCGAGCCGCTGGGCGCCGGGCCGGCCGGACAGCATGCCGGTCACCCGGTCCCAGACGAGCCGGGGCCGCAGCTCGGCGAACTCGTCGCTCGGGTAGCGGCCGGAGAGCATGTCGAGCACCGCCTCCAGGACACCGCGGGTCAGCGAGGCGAACGGCGCCGCGCGGCGGGCCAGCTCGAGCACGTCGTCCACGGCCCAGTCGTCCATCGCGGTCATCGCGACCACCTGCTGGGCGAGCACGTCCAGCGGGTTCGCCGGGACGTGGAGCGCCTCGATCTGGCCGGCGCGCATCCGCTCGGTGACGACCGCGGTCTGCACCAGGTCGGCCCGGTACTTGGGGAACACCACGCCGCGGCTGACCGCGCCCACCTGGTGCCCGGCCCGCCCGACCCGCTGCAGCCCGCTCGCCACGCTGGGCGGGGACTCCACCTGCACCACGAGGTCGACGGCGCCCATGTCGATGCCGAGCTCGAGGCTCGACGTGGCGACCACCGCCGGCAGCCGGCCCGACTTCAGGTCCTCCTCGATGAGGGCGCGCTGCTCCTTGCTGACCGACCCGTGGTGCGCCCGTGCGAGCACCGCCGGCGCCCCGGTCGACGCCCCGGCCTGCGCCATCACCTGGGCCGGCGCGGTCTCGCCGGGCCGCGGCAGCTCGGCGTCCTCCCGCTCGGCCCACACCTCGTTGAGCCGTGCGGTCAGCCGCTCGGCCAGGCGCCGGGAGTTGGCGAACACCAGGGTGCTCGAGTGGCCGGCGACGAGGTCGACGACGCGCTCCTCGACGTGCGGCCAGATCGACGTCCGCCGCTCCGCGCCCGCGGCCAGGCCGGTGAGGTCGCCGGTGGTCTGGCCCAGCTCGCCCATGTCCGGCACCGGGACGACGACCTGGATGTCCAGGCGCTTGTCGGCCGGCGGCTGGACGACGGTCACCGGCCGGCCGCCGGCCCCGGGGGTGCGTGCACCGGCCAGGAACCGGGCGACGTCCTGCACCGGGCGGACGGTCGCCGACAGCCCGATCCGCTGCGCGGGCCGCTCGAGCAGCGCGTCCAGCCGCTCCAGGGAGAGCGCCAGGTGCGCGCCGCGCTTGGAGCCGGCGAGCGCGTGCACCTCGTCCACGATCACCGTCTGCACTCCCGCGAGCACGTCACGGGCCCGCGACGTCAGCACCAGGAACAGCGACTCGGGCGTGGTGATGAGGACGTCCGGCGGCGTGCGGGTGAGCCGGCGGCGCTCGTCGGCGGGCGTGTCGCCGGAGCGCACGGCGACCCGGACGTCGGGCACCGGCAGCCCGAGCCGCTGCGCTGCGTGCCTGATGCCGGTCAGCGGGGCGCGCAGGTTGCGCTCGACGTCCGTGGCGAGCGCCTTGAGCGGGGAGACGTACACGACCCGGCAACGGCGGGTCCGGTCCTCCGGCGGCTGGGCGCTC
>JBMOMI010000405.1:0-3677 GCA_049325235.1 Actinomycetota bacterium
GGCGTGCGTGCGCTCGCCCGCCGACCTGGCCGCGGCCGCCCGCCGCTGCCTCGCCCTCCCCTGACGCTGCGGGTCGGTAGCCTTGTCCGGTGAGCCTGCACCTGTACGACACCGCGATGCAGGAGGTCCGGGAGTTCGTCCCGTTGACCGACGGCGAGGTGGGCGTGTACCTGTGCGGCGCCACCGTCCAGGCCCCGCCGCACATCGGCCACATCCGCTCCGGCGTCGCGTTCGACGTCCTGTGGCGCTGGCTCGAGGCCGGGCACGGGTACCGCGTGACGTTCATCCGCAACGTCACCGACATCGACGACAAGATCCTCGCCAGGTCCGCCGAGGCGGGCGTGCCCTGGTGGGCGTGGGCGTTCACGCACGAGCAGGCGTTCGACGCCGCGTACGAGGCGCTGGGAGTGAGGCGCCCGACGTACGAGCCGCGCGCGACCGGGCACGTCACCGAGATGCTCGAGCTCGTCGAGGTGCTGCTCGACCGCGGCCACGCCTACGTCGCCGACGACGGCAGCGGCGACGTCTACTTCGACATCCGCTCGTTCCCCGACTACGGCGCCCTCACGCACCAGCGTCCGGACGACATGGCCCCCGCCGAGGACGCCGACCCGCGGGGCAAGCGGGACCCGCGCGACTTCGCGCTGTGGAAGGGCTGGAAGGCGGGCGAGCCGGCCAGCGCGTCCTGGCCCACGCCGTACGGGCGCGGCCGTCCGGGCTGGCACCTGGAGTGCTCGGCGATGGCGCGCAAGTACCTCGGCGACTCGTTCGACATCCACGCCGGCGGGGTCGACCTGCGCTTCCCCCACCACGAGAACGAGCAGGCGCAGTCGCGCGCCGCGGGTCTCGGCTTCGCTCGCTACTGGCTGCACAACGCATGGGTGACCATCGGCGGCGAGAAGATGAGCAAGTCGCTCGGGAACACGCTCGTCGTGTCCGAGATCCTCACGCACACAAGGCCTCTCGCGCTGCGCTACTACCTGGGTCAGGCGCACTACCGCTCGACCGTGGAGTACACCCCGGAGTCGCTGCGAGAGGCCGAGGCCGCCGTCGCGCGCATCGAGGGCTTCCTCGACCGCGCTGCCCCGGGTGAGGACGTCGCGTTCGACGTGACGTACCCGGCGGCCTTCCGGGAGGCGATGGACGACGACCTCAACGTCGCCGGCGCCCTCGCCGTCGTGCACGACACCGTGCGCCGCGGCAACATCGCGCTGGACGCCGGTGACCGGGAGTCGGCGCAGCAGGCGTGGTTCGAGGTCTGGTCGATGACCGACGTCCTGGGGGTCAACCCGACCGACCCGCACTGGGGCGGAGCGTCGTCCGGACCGTCGCCGGAGCTGGCCGCGCTCGACGCGCTCGTGCGGGCGCAGCTGGACGAGCGGGCGAAGGCGCGCGCCAACAAGGACTTCGCCGCCGCCGACGCCATCCGCAGCATGCTCGTCGCCGCGGGCATCGTCGTGGAGGACACCCCCGACGGTGCGCGCTGGTCGCTGGCCCGCAGGCACGAGGAGAGCTGAGTGATGGCAGGCAACTCGCGCCGGCCGGGCGCCACCCGCAAGCCGGGCTCGAAGAAGGGACCCACCGTCGGCAGCGGTGGCCGGGGCCGCAGAGCCCTGGAAGGCAAGGGCCCCACGCCGAAGGCGGAGGACCGCGTCTACCACGTCGCGCACAAGCGCAAGAAGGCCTCCGAGCGCCGTGCCGCGTCCGGTGCGCCGCAGCGAAGGGCCGGACGGCGCACCGGTGCGGTCGGCGCCCCGGAGACCATCGCCGGGCGCAACGCCGTCGTGGAGGCGCTGCGGGCCCAGATCCCGGCCACCGCCCTGTACGTCGGCCACCGCATCGACAGCGACGACCGGGTCAAGGAAGCGCTGAAGCGGGCCGCGGAACGCGGCCTGCCCGTGCTGGAGGTGCCGCGCACCGAGCTCGACCGCCTGACCGGGGACGCCGTGCACCAGGGGCTCGCGCTCGCCGTCCCGCCGTACGAGTACGCGGACGCCGACGAGCTGCTGGACCGCGCGGCCGAGGCCGGTGAGGAGCCGCTGCTCGTGGCCCTGGACGGCGTGACCGACCCGCGCAACCTCGGGGCGGTCGTGCGCTCGGCGGCCGCCTTCGGCGGGCACGGCGTCGTCGTCCCCGAGCGGCGTGCCGCCGGGATGACCGCGGCGGCGTGGAAGACGTCGGCCGGCGCCGCCGCCCGCGTGCCGGTCGCCCGGGTGACCAACCTCACCCGCGCCCTGCAGGCCTACCAGAAGGCGGGCTGCTTCGTCGTCGGCCTGGACGCCGGCGGCTCGCAGGCCCTGCACGAGGTGACGGTGGCCGAGGGCCCCGTGGTGCTGGTCGTCGGCGCCGAGGGCACCGGCCTGTCCCGGCTCGTGCGTGAGACGTGCGACGTGATCGCCTCGATCCCGATGCACGCGGACACCGAGTCGCTCAACGCCGGCGTGGCCGCGGGCATCGCGCTCTACGAGCTGTCCCGCCGCCGCTGAGCCCGCCCGCGGTGCTCGGGAACGACGCGGTCAGTCCTCCGAGCGGCGCGCGACCACCGGCATCGCCTGCGTGTCCACGCCGAGGACGGCGCGCTCGTCCGGCTTGTGCCGCAGGACCGAGTCGACGTAGCTCTTCACCGCCTCGGTGACCGGCACGTCGTGCCCGCGGCGTTCCGACTCGTACCACCGGTGCTCCAGCACCTCGTGGAAGACCTCGGCCGGCTCGAGCTTGCCGCGCAGCTCCTTGGGCACCGCGCGGACCACCGGCTCGAAGACGCGGGTCAGCCACTCGTGCGCGACGATCTCCTCGTCGTCCCCCTGCCGGTCCGTGGCGGCGCGGTAGCCGTCCAGGTCGTTGAGCAGACGCCGCGCCTGGTTCTCCTCGACGTCCAGGCCGGTCAGGCGGAGCAGCCGGCGCGAGTGGTGCCCGGCGTCCACGACCTTCGGCTGGATCTGCACCGTCGTGCCGCCGATGTCGGTCGAGATCGACAGCTCCCCGACGTCGAAGCCGAGCTGGTTGAGCCGCTCGATGCGTGCCGCGACCCGCCAGCGCTCGCCGGCCTCGAACGACTCCGGCTCGGTGAGCTCGGCCCACAGGCTGCGGTAGCGGTCGACGATCACCTGGCTGGTGTCGACCGGGTCGACCTCCTCGTCGAGGAGCTCGCCGGCAGCCAGGTCCATGAGCTCGCCGGCGATGTTGACCCGGGCGACCTCGAGGTCGTGCTCCCGCTGCCCGGTCGAGAGCTGGCCGTGCAGCTCGCCGGTCTCGGCGTCGACGAGGTACGCCGCGAACGCGCCGGCATCCCGGCGGAACAGCGTGTTCGACAGCGACACGTCACCCCAGAAGAAGCCGGCCAGGTGCAGCCGCACCAGCAGCACGGCCAGGGCGTCGATGAGGCGGACGACGGTGTCCGGGCGCAGCGTCTGGCTGAACAGCGCGCGGTAGGGCAGGGAGAACTGCAGGTGCCGCGTGAGCAGCACCGGGTCGAGCGGCTCGCCGTCCGGGCGGGCCCGTCCCGCGATGACGCCGAGCGGTTCGACGCAGGGGATGTCCATGCGGCGCAGCACGCGGAGCAGCCCGTACTCGCGGCGCGCGAGCTCCTCGTTGATCTCCTTGATCGCGATGACGCTGCTGCCCAGCCGCACGAACCGGACCACGTGTCGGGAGATGCCGCGCGGGAGGGCGGCCAG
>JBMOMI010000406.1:0-3672 GCA_049325235.1 Actinomycetota bacterium
GACGTCGCGGCGATGACGGAGGAGACGTGGCTCGTCACCGACGCGCTGATGTTCGTGGGCGGCGGCAGCGCGTCGACCGCCGGCGGCATCCGCGTGACCACGATGGCCGTGCTCTTCCTCGCCGTCGTCGCGGAGGCCCGCGGCGACAGCGACGTCGAGTTCCTGCGGCGGCGCATCCCCGCGGCCAGCATCCGGATCGCCGTCACCGTCGTCCTCGTCGGGGCCACCGTCGTCCTCGTCGCCACCGTCGCGCTGATGTCGCTGACGGACTACGCCCTGGACCGGGCGCTGTTCGAGGTGCTGTCCGCCTTCGCCACCGCCGGGCTGTCCACCGGGATCACCGCCGACCTCCCGGAGTCGGCGAAGTACCTGCTGTCGGCGACGATGTTCGTGGGCAGGACGGGCACCATGACACTGGCGGCCGCGCTCGCGCTGCGCGAGCGTCGCCGCATGTTCCGGCTACCGGAGGAGAGGCCGATCATTGGCTGAGAAGAAGCTGCACGAGGACGCCGTCCTGGTGCTGGGGCTGGGCCGGTTCGGCAGCGCGATCGCCGACGCGCTGAGCCGGCTCGGGCACGAGGTGCTGGCCGTGGAGAAGGACGCCGAGCTCGTGCAGGAGTGGTCGGGGCGGCTGACCCACGTGGTGGAGGCGGACGCGACGAACGTCGACGCGCTCAAGCAGCTCGGCGTCCAGGACTTCCCGATCGCCATCGTCGGGATCGGGACGTCGATCGAGTCCTCGGTGCTCGCGACCGCGAACCTCGTCGACCTGGGCACCAAGCAGATCTGGGCCAAGGCGATCACGCCCTCGCACGGGCGGATCCTGGAGCGGATCGGCGCGCACCACGTCGTCTACCCGGAGGCCGACGCCGGTGAGCGCGTCGCCCACCTGGTGTCCGGGAAGCTGCTGGACTACATCGAGTTCGACGACGGGTTCGCGATCGTGAAGATGCGCCCGCCGAAGGAGACGCAGGGCTTCACGCTCGGCGAGTCGCAGATCCGCAAGAAGTACGGCGTCACGGTGGTGGGCGTGAAGTCACCGGGCCAGGACTTCACCTACGCGGTGCCGGACACGATGGTGTCGCCGCACGACATGCTCATCGTCTCCGGCCACACCGAGCTGATCGAGCGCTTCGCCGCCCGCCCGTGACTCCCTCGCGGTGATCATGCACGCCGCCGTGATCATGCAGTTGGGCCACTCGGACGGCCGGCGGCTGCGCGCCGTCCGGCTGTGGGCTCTCGCGGACGCCCCGGACGCGTTCGCCTCCACCCACGAGCGCGAGTCCCGGCTGGACGACGACGCCTGGACCGCGCGGCTGGCCGATCCGCGCCGTCCCACCTGGGTGGCCGTGCTGGACGGATCAGACGACGGGCTGGTCACCGCGGTACAGGATCCGGACGACGCCTGCGCCGTCCGGGTCGTGTCGATGTGGGTCGCGCCGTCCGCGCGGGGGCGTGGGGTCGGCGGGGCGCTGCTCCGGCGGGTCGTGGAGCACGGGCGTGCGGTCGACGCCCGGCGCGTCACGCTCTGGGTGGCGGACCGCAACGAGGCCGCGCTGCGGCTCTACCGCCGGCACGGCTTCGTGCCGACCGGCCGGACGGCGGCGTTCGACCCGCCGCGGGAGCACATGACCGAGCGCCAGCTGGTCCTCGAAGTGCATGATCACGGGGAAGTGCATGATCACCGAGGAGGGGCGGGTCAGGCGGAGCCGGACGACAGCTCGCGCGACCGGTCGCGCGCGGCCTCCATCGCGGTGAGGAACGCGGCGCGCACCTTGTGGTCGTCGAGCTGGCGCAGCGCCGCCATCGTCGTGCCGGCCGGGCTCGACACCTGCTCGCGCAGCACGGTCGGGTGCTCGCCGGTCTCCCGCAGCATCGTCGCCGCGCCGTAGAGCGTCTGGACGACGAGCTCGGTGGACGTCGAGCGCGGCAGGCCCAGCAGCACGCCGGCCTCGATCATCGCCTCCACGACGTAGAAGATGTACGCCGGGCCGGAGCCCGAGATCGCGGTCACCGCGTCCTGGTGGTGCTCCGGCACGCGGATCACCTTCCCGGTCGCGCGCAGCAAGGCCTCCGCGCGAGCCAGGTGCTCGTCGTCGCAGTGGGCGCCCGGGCTGACCGCGGCCATCCCCTCGTCGACGAGCGCGGGGGTGTTCGGCATGACGCGCACGACCGGCGTCCCGGCCGGCAGGCGCGCCTCGACGAACGCGGTGGAGATCCCGGCGGCGATGCAGACGACCAGCGCGCCGGGGCGGACGTGGTCGGCGATCTCCGCGAGCAGGTCGGCCATGTCCTGCGGCTTGACGACGAGGACGACGGTGTCGGCGATCCGCACCGCCTCCGGGTTGGACAGCACCTTGACGCGGTACCGGTCGGCGAGCTCGGCCGCCCGGTCGGCCCGGCGCTCGGTGATGACGATGTCGTCGCTGCTCCACCCCGCGCGCAGGAGACCGGAGACGAGCGTCTCCCCCATCACCCCGGCGCCGAGGACGGCGACGATGCCGTTCGGGTGCTCTGCCATGGCTCAGCCCTTCGTCGCGAGCGCGCGCAGGAAGAACCCGACGTTCGCCGGGCGCTCCGCCAGGCGGCGCATGAAGTACCCGTACCACTCCTGCCCGTACGGCAGGTAGACCCGCACGGTCTCGCCGAGCGCGGCGAGCCGGCGCTGCTCGTCGGGCCGGATCCCGTAGAGCATCTGGAACTCGTACGACCCCTGCGGCCGGTCGTAGCGGACGGCGAGCGCACCGGTCAGGTCGACCAGGCGGGGGTCGTGCGTGGCGGCCATCGGGTAGCCCCGGCCGGCCATCAGCACCTTCAGGCACCGCACGTACGACTTGTCCACCTCGTGCTTGGACTGGAACGCCACCGACGCCGGCTCGTCGTAGGCGCCCTTGCACAGCCGCACCCGCGACCCCTCGCCGGACAGGTCGCGGCAGTCGGCCTCGGTGCGGTGCAGGTAGGCCTGCAGGACGGCGCCGACCCAGCCGAAGTCGGTGCGCAGCGTCCGCAGCGTCTCCAGCGTGTCGTCGGTGGTGGTGTGGTCCTCCATGTCGAGCGTGACGGTGGTGCCCGCCGCCGCGGCCGCCTCGCAGATGGCGTGCGCGTTCTCGGTGGCGATCTTCGGGCCGTCGGCGCCGAGCGCCTGCCCGACGGCGGACAGCTTGACCGACACCTCGGCCGCCCCGCCCTGGGTCAGCCCGGCGTCGGCGAGCTCGCGCAGCAGCTCGACGTAGGCGTCGCGGACGGCGTCGGCGTGCGCGCGGTCCGTGGTGTCCTCCCCCAGGTGGTCGACCGTCACCTTGAGGTCCTGCGCGAGCAGCTCGGCGGACACCCGCACCGCGTCGTCCGTGGCCTCGCCCGGGACGAACCGCCGCACCACCGACCGCGACACCGGCGCCTTGGTGACCGTGGCGCGCAGCGCGTCGCTCCGGGCGGCCTGCAGCAGCACGGTGCGCAGCGCGTTGTTGAGCATGCGCCGCAGCGTACGCGGCGCCGGTCAGGGCGTCCGGCGAGGCAGGGTCGCCGCCCCGCCGGCGACCGCGGCCAGCGCGAACACCAGGACGAGCGCCAGGTCGCCGGCCACGTCACCGGCCGGGCTGGCGTCGACGGTGACCGCACGCATCGCGTCCACGGCGTACGACAGCGGCAGGACGTCGGAGGCCAGCTCCAGCG
>JBMOMI010000407.1:0-3672 GCA_049325235.1 Actinomycetota bacterium
CCTCGCGGGCGAACGCCATCTCGTGCGTGACGACCATCATCGTCATGCCGTCCTCGGCGAGGCGGCGCATGACGGTGAGGACGTCGCCGACCAGCTCCGGGTCCAGTGCGGACGTCGGCTCGTCGAAGAGCATGAGGTCGGGGTTCATGCTCAGGGACCGGGCGATCGCGACGCGCTGCTGCTGGCCGCCGGACAGCTGGGCGGGGTAGGCGTCGATCTTGTCAGCGAGACCGACCCGCTCGAGGTTGGAGCGGGCGATGCGGTCGGCCTCCGTGGCGGAGCGCTTGAGCACCTTGCGCTGGGCGATGGTGCAGTTGCGGAGCACGCTCAGGTGGGGGAACAGGTTGAACTGCTGGAACACCATGCCGACGTGCGTGCGCACCTTGTCGATGTCGACGTCCGGGTCGGTGACCTCGTGCTCGCCGATGCGCACGGTGCCGGACGTCGGCCGCTCGAGGAGGTTGACGCAGCGCAGCAGCGTGGACTTGCCGGAGCCGGACGGCCCGATGACGCAGACCACCTCGCCCCGGCGGATGGTGAGGTCGATGCCGCGCAGCACCTCGAGGTCGCCGAACGACTTGTGCAGGTCGCGCACCTCGACGACGGCGGTGGTCGTGCCGGTCGTGGTCATGGCGCTCACCGGGCCTTCGCGGATCGGGCCTCGAGACGGCGGACGACCTGCCCGAGGGGGACGGTGATGATGAGGTAGCACAGGCCGGCGATGAGGATCGGCGTGAGGCTGACCGTCGCGTTCATCTGGTCACGGCCGAACTTCGCCAGCTCGTACTGCCCGGCCGCCAGCCCGAGCAGGTAGATGAGCGACGAGTCCTTGGTGAGCAGGATCAGCTCGTTCGTCAGCGGCGGCAGGACGATCCGGAAGGCCTGCGGGATGACGATGCTCACCATCGCGCGGCCGCTGGACATGCCGAGCGAGCGCGCGGCCTCCGTCTGGCCCTTCGGCACCGCCTGGATGCCCGCCCGCAGCGTCTCGGCGATGTAGGCGGCGCCCACGAGACCGAGCGCGAGCATCACTGTCGTGTAGTTGCCGAGTCGCGTGTTGAACGCCAGCGGGACGCCGAAGCCCAGGGCGATGAAGACCAGCAGCGCCGGCACGCCCCGGAAGAACTCGATGTAGAGGTTGGCCAGCCAGCGGTAGGGGCCCACCGTCGACAGCTTCATCAGGGCCAGCACGAGACCCAGCCCCAGGCCGAAGACGAAGCCCAGGGCGGTGTAGATCAGCGTGTTCTTGAGCGCGACGGTGATGACCTCGGGGAACTGCGCCGCGATGATCTCCGTGTCGAAGAACGCGCGCGCGATGGTGTCCCAGTCGGCCATGACGGCCACGAGCACGAGCGCGAGCGCGAGGACGCCGTACTGGGCGCCACGTACGTAACGGGCGCGCTGGCGGGGGGAGAGGCCTCGGCGAGCGACCGGTGCCTCTGCCGTGGACTGGGCCATCAGGTCTCCTCGGGCCGAGGAGCCGGCGGCCCGTGGGGCCGCCGGCTCCGGCTGGTCACTTCTGGGCGGGCGCCTCGGGGAACCACTTGGCGTAGATCTCGTCGTAGGTGCCGTCCTCCCGGATGCGCTCGAGGGTCGCGTTGACCTGCTCGAGCAGCGCGGTGTTGCCCGTCTTCACCGCCAGGCCGTACTGCTCGCCGGTGTCGAACTCGGCCGTCACCTCGACGTCGTCGTTCTCCGCCGCGAAGTCGTACAGCACTCCGTTGTCGTTGATCGCCGCGTCGACCTGTCCGGTCTGGACGGCGGTCTGCAGGAGGGCGAGGTCCTCGAACTGCACCAGCTCGACGTCGTCCGGCGCGTTCTCCTGCGCGTAGATCTCACCGGTCGTGGACAGCTGGACGCCGAGCTTCTTGCCGGAGAGGTCCTCGAGGGAGGCGATGCCGGCGCCGGCCGGCACCAGCAAGGCCTGCGTCGCCTCGAAGTACGGCTCCGAGAAGTCGAGCTTCTCCTCGCGCTCCTCAGTGATCGTCATGCCCGCGGCGGCGATGTCGCACTTGAGCGTGTTGAGGTCCTCACCGGAGTTGATGCCCTCGAACGGTGTGTCGATGATCTCCTGCTCGACCCCGAGGTCGGCGGCGATCTCGTCCACGATGTCCACGTCGAAGCCGACGATCTCGCCGCCCTCGCTGAACTGGAACGGCTTGTAGGGCAAGTGGGTGCAGGTCGTCAGCTTCCCCTCGTTGATCAGCTGGACGCCGTCGGCGTCCCCGTCGCCGGCCTGCCCCCCGCCGCCGTCGGAGCCGCAGGAGGCCAGGACCAGGGCGGCGACGCCGGCCACCGCCACGGTGGCGAGGCGGCTGGGCGTGGAGTGAGTCACGTCGTCTCCTCGAAGGGTTGGTGCGCTGGAAGTCGTGTGGCACCCTAGTCACCTCGCGGGTGACCCCCGTACATCCGGCCGCGCCCCGGTGACCAACCGTGTCGCCATCGTTATCTCGCGGCCGGCCGCAAGTGAAGCGAACCGACGAGGGGTCACCGTCCGATGTCTGCTCCGTCCATCGACCCGTCCCATCCTCGCGCCGGTGCGTCGCACGACGCCGACGCGCCCGTCTTCCGCATGCACCGAGGCGGCAAGCTCGAGGTCGTGCCGCGCATCGAGCTGCGCGACCGGCGGGACCTCTCGCTGGCCTACTCGCCCGGGGTCGCGGACGTGTCGCGCGCGATCGCGGCCGACGCCTCGCTCGTCGACGCCTACACCGGCCGCGCCAACACCGTCGCGGTCGTCTCCGACGGCACCGCGGTGCTCGGGCTCGGAGCCGTGGGACCACGCGCGGCGATGCCGGTGATGGAGGGGAAGGCGTTGCTGTTCAAGCACTTCGCCGGAGTCGACGCTGTTCCGCTCTGCCTCGACACCACCGACGTGGACGAGATCGTCGACACGGTCGCCCGGCTCGCGCCGACGTTCGGCGGCGTCAACCTCGAGGACATCAGCGCCCCGCGGTGCTTCGAGGTCGAGCGGCGGCTGCAGGAGCGGCTCGACGTCCCGGTGTTCCACGACGACCAGCACGGCACCGCGATCGTCACGCTCGCCGGGTTGCTCAACGCGGCTCGGGTCGTCGGCAAGGACCTCACCGGCATGCGCGTCGTGGTCGGCGGCGCCGGTGCCGCGGGCGTGGCCGTGGCCGCCATCCTGCGGCGGGCCGGCGTCCTCGACGTCGTCGTCTGCGACAGTCGCGGCGTGGTCGAGCCGCGCCGACCCGACCTGCCGGACCACAAGCGCCGGCTGGCCGCGACGTCGAACCCCCGGGGACTGGTCGGCTCCCTGGCCGACGCGCTCGTCGGCGCGGACGCCTACGTCGGCGTCTCCGGAGGCACGGTGCCGGAGAGCGCCGTCGCGCAGATGGCGCCGCGCGCCGTGGTCTTCGGGCTCGCCAACCCCGACCCGGAGGTCCACCCGGACGTCGCCGCGCGCCACGCCGCGGTCGTCGGCACCGGGCGCAGCGACTACCCGAACCAGATCAACAACGTGCTGGCGTTCCCCGGCGTGTTCCGCGGCGCCCTCGACGTGCGCGCCCGCCGTGTCACCGAGGGCATGAAGCTGGCGGCGGCGCACGCGATCGCCGGGGTGGTCACCGATCCGACGCCCGGCGAGGTGGTGCCGAGCGTGTTCGACGAGCGCGTCGCGCCCGCGGTCGCCGCGGCCGTCGCGGACGCGGC
>JBMOMI010000408.1:0-3668 GCA_049325235.1 Actinomycetota bacterium
CCAGGCCCTCGTCGGCCAGGTAGCCGGTCTCGCGCAGCGCTGCGGCGAGGTCGGCGGGCGTCGCGGGGACGGACGTCGTCACGAGGGCAGCATCCCTCATCGACGACCCGGCCCGCGAGGCGCGCCGCTGACACGTCGGACGACTCCACCTACCCTGGGGGCGTGACCGTCAGTCTCGGGATGCCGCGAGTGCGCGGAGAGGGCGCCCGTGGCGCCAGACTGCCCGCCGACCGCCCGGACGACGCACGGCTCGTCGACCGGTTCGGCCGGGTGGCCACCGACCTGCGCGTGTCGCTGACCGACCGCTGCAACCTGCGCTGCTCGTACTGCATGCCCGCCGACGGCCTGGAGTGGATCGCGGACGAGCGGCTGCTGACCGACGAGGAGATCGTCCGGCTGATCCGGATCGCGGTCGAGCGGTTCGGCGTCGACGAGGTCCGGTTCACCGGGGGCGAGCCGCTGCTGCGCAAGGGGCTGGAGCGCATCGTCGCGGCGACGGCTGCGCTGCGGACGGCGCAGGGGCGGGTTCCCGAGACGTCGCTGACCACGAACGGCCTGGGCCTGGCGCGCCGCGCGCGGCGGCTGGCCGACGCCGGGCTGGGCCGGGTGAACGTCTCGCTGGACACGCTGCGCGCCGACCGGTTCCTCGCGATCACGCACCGCGACCGGATCGACGACGTCCTCGCCGGGGCCCGTGCCGCCGCGGACGCCGGCCTGGCCCCGGTCAAGATCAACGCGGTGCTGCTGCGCGGGGTCAACGACGACGAGGCCGCGGACCTGCTGCGCTGGGCGCTGGCCGAGGGCTACCAGCTGCGCTTCATCGAGCAGATGCCGCTGGACCCGCAGGGCGCCTGGGACCGCGACTCGATGATCACCGCGGAGGAGATCCTCGCCCGTCTGCAGGCGGAGTTCGAGCTGCACCACGACGACCCGGCCACGCGCGGTTCGGCCCCGGCCGAGACGTGGCACGTCACCGACGGCACGCACATCGGCACGGTCGGCATCGTCGCGTCGGTGACTCGTCCGTTCTGCGGTGACTGCGACCGCACCCGCCTGACCGCCGACGGCCAGGTGCGCGACTGCCTGTTCGCGACGTCCGAGACCGACCTGCGCCAGCTGCTGCGCGACGGCGCGGACGACGACGAGCTCGCCGACACCTGGCGGGCCGCGATGTGGGGCAAGCGGGCCGGGCACGGCATCGACGACCCGGCCTTCCTGCACCCGACCCGCCCGATGTCCGCCATCGGCGGCTGACCCCCCACCCCCGGTGATCAAGGAATCCAGGCGTGATCAAGGAATCCAGGCTCGTTTCGGTGCGCTACTTCGCCGGCGCGGCGGCCGCCGCCGGCGCCGATGAGGAGAAGGTCGAGCTGCCCGCCGGCGCGACCGTCGCCGACCTCGTGACGCACCTGGCGGGCACGCACCCCCGCCTCGCCCCGGTGCTCGACGTCGCCAGCCTGCTGCTCGACGAGGTCACCGTCCGGGACCGGACGGTCGTCGTCCCGGACGGCGCGACCGTCGACGTCCTGCCCCCGTTCGCCGGCGGGTAACCGGTCCGGGGTCGGCCGAACGGCCCACCGCGGTCGAGCCGGACGGACCGTGTAACGCAGGCGCACGCCCGTCACCGTGGTGGCATCGACGCTCGGGGGAGCTGATGACCACTATCACGCGCAGGCACGGATCCGGCGCCGGGCCCTGGCTGCCCGGCGACACCAACGGCGAAGGGGAGGCGCTGCGGCCCGGTGGCTGGGCGCTCGTGCTCGTCGTGCTCGTGCTCGTCGTCGCCGCGTCGACAGCAGCCCGCGCCGGTGGCGGGCTCGTGCAGCTGGGCGCCACGCTCGTCGCCGTGGCGGCAGCCGGAGCGCTGGCGGCCGCCGGACGGCGCTCGGGCGGGTGGCCCGCGCGTCGCGCCGACCGGGAGCCGGCGGCTATGGCACGGCCGCCCGACGACCGGCCGCTGCGACACCCGGCGACGGGGACGTGCCGGACCGACCACGTCCTGGCGCCGATGGTGCGGTCGTGGCGGGAGTCCGGGGTCGACGTCCGCTACCACCCGCGCCCGATCGCCGCGGCCGTCGGGGACGCCACGCTGGCCGGCATCGTCGACACCCTCCTGGACAACGCCGCAGTGCACGCGGCCGGCTCGTCCGTGCGGATCGTGACCCACCACGTGCTCGATCAGCTCGTGGTCAGCGTCATCGACGACGGGCCGGGCATCTGCACCGACCTGGACGGCGACGTGCTGGAGGCGGGGGTGCGCCGGCCGGGCAGCCCCGGGCCGGGTCGTGGCCTGGCCGAGGCGGCGTCCCTGGCCCGGTCCGCCGGCGGTGAGCTGCGGCTCGTCGAGGCCGCAGAAGGGACGTGGGTCAGCGTGCGGCTCCCCGCCCTGCCCGGTCCGGCGCCGGCGTGAGGCCGGCCGGCCGCCCGGCGCGGCGTCACGGACAGGCGACCCACTCGGTCGTGCCGTCGGCGAACTCCTGGTGCTTCCACACCGGCAGGCGGTGCTTGACCTCCTCGACGACCGCGGCGCACGCGGCGAACGCCTCCTGCCGGTGCGCGGCCGACACGGCGACCACGAGCGCCGCGTCCCCGATGCCCAGGCGCCCGACCCGGTGCGAGACGGCAAGGGCGTCCACGGGGTGACCGGCCACCACCTCGGCGGCAACCTCACCGAGAACCGTTGCGGCAGAAGGGTGGCCGACGTACTCGATACCCGTCACCGAGCGACCGCGGTCGTGGTCGCGGACCACGCCGGCGAACGTGACCACAGCACCCGCGGCTGCGTCGTCCACCAGTGCGGCGTGCTGCTCGACGTCCAGCGGCTCGGTCGTGACCGCGGCGCGGACCACGCGTCGGGCGGGCTCGGACAGCCGTGACGAGTCGGCGGTGTAGGCGGTCTGGCCGCGGAGGGCAGGGTGGTCACCGGAGGACGTCGACGCAGTCACCCGCCCAGACTAGGTGCGGCCCACAATGGCGCATGGCCTACATCGACGTCGGCCCGGACGAGCTGCTCGAGACCCCCGCCGCCGCGGCGTGCGGGCAACGGCACGAGGTCCTGGCCCCGCGCGAGGTCCCGCTCGGTGGACCACGCGCCATGACCGTCCGGCGCACGCTGCCGCACCGCGACCGCCGGATGGTGGGGGCCTGGTGCTTCGTCGACCACTACGGCCCGGACGACGTGGCCGGCGGCCCGGGCATGCAGGTGCCGCCGCATCCCCACACCGGGCTGCAGACGGTCAGCTGGTTGCTCGAGGGCGAGGTGCTGCACCGCGACAGCCTCGGCTCCGAGCAGCTGATCCGGCCCGGCGAGCTCAACCTGATGACCGCCGGGCACGGCATCGCGCACTCCGAGGAGTCCCCCGCCGACCACTCTGCCCGGCTGCACGGCGTCCAGCTCTGGACGGCGCTTCCCGGCTCCGCGCGGGACCGCGCCCCCGCCTTCGCCCACCACGCCGGCCTGCCGGTCGTGTCGGCCGGCGGCGTCTCGGCGACCGTGTTCATCGGCGAGCTGGACGGCGCACGGTCGCCGGCGTGGACGGCGTCCCCGCTGGTGGGTGCCGAGCTGCGCCTGGCGCCCGGCGGCAGCACCGACGTGCCCGTCGAGCCCGACTTCGAGCACGCCGTCCTGGCCGTGGCCGGCGGCGTGAGCCTCGACGGTCGCGCCGTCG
>JBMOMI010000409.1:0-3658 GCA_049325235.1 Actinomycetota bacterium
GCCGAGGCCGAGCGCGTGGTCTCCGAGCACGTCGGGCCGCGCCCGCGGGACGCCGCCTCCGCCGCCGCCCTGCGCCGCCAGCGGGACGAGGCCGTGCTGCGGCACCTGCCGGGCCACGACGACGTCGACCTGCGCAGCCCGGCGC
The DNA here is from genome assembly GCA_049325235.1 of Actinomycetota bacterium. Classification (GTDB taxonomy): domain Bacteria; phylum Actinomycetota; class Actinomycetes; order Actinomycetales; family SCSIO-59966; genus SCSIO-59966. The sequence goes on from JBMOMI010000409.1 coordinate 146, forward strand.
AGGTGCGGCGCTTGCTGGCCGCGGCGGGCCTCGACGTCCCGGACACGAGGTCGTGGCGGCTCGAGCGGCTGCTCGGGGCGCACCCCGTCGTGCCGGCCCTGCTGGCGTGGCGCGAGAGCGACCGGTACGCGACCACCTACGGCTACCGGTGGCTGGACGAGAACGTCGTCGCGGGGCGGCTGCGCGGCCGGTGGTCGGCGAGCGACGGCGGCGCCGGCCGGATGACCGCGCAGGCGGGGCTGCACAGCCTGCCGGCGGCACTGCGCACGGCCGTGCGGGCCGAGCCCGGGCACCTGCTGGTGCGCGCCGACCTCGGCCAGGTCGAGCCCCGCGTGCTGGCCGCGGTGTCAGGCGACCCGGCCCTGGCGCGGGCGGCCGACTCCCCCGACCTGTACGCGCCGGTCGCCGCACGGCTCGGTGTCGAGCGGTCCGCGGCGAAGGTCGCCGTGCTGGCGGCGATGTACGGCCAGACCTCCGGCCACGCCGGCCGGGCGCTGGAGGGGATGCAGCGGGCCTACCCGGCGGCGATGGCCTACCTGGAGGCGGCGCACGCCGCCGGCCGCCGCGGCGACGACGTCCACACCCACGGCGGGCGCCGGGTCCACATGTGGTCGCTGCCCGGCGGCGACGTCCCGGCCGAGGCCTCCCCGGCGGAGCACGCCGCCCACCGCGCGGCCGTCGCGGCCCGCGGCCGGTTCGCCCGCAACGCGGTGGTGCAGGGGGCCGCCGCGGAGCTGTTCAAGGCCTGGGCGGCCACCGTGCGGCTGCGCCTGGCGGCCACCGGCGCCGGCGAGATCGTGCTGTGCCTGCACGACGAGCTGCTGCTGCACGTGCCGGCCGACCGGGCCGCGGAGGCGGCGCGCCACGTCCAGGAGGCGCTGGCGGAGACCGCCGCGCGCTGGTGCCGGGGCCCGCAGGTCCGGTTCGTCGCCGACGTCGCGGTCGTCGAGCGCTGGTCGGAGGCGAAGAGCTAGCGGAACGCCTTGTGCTCCGGCCACGGCGCGTCCGCCGGCCGCAGCGTGGCCCAGCCGGCGTCCCGGGCCGCGCAGGCCGCGAGCACGCCGACCACGGTCGTGGGGTTGTGCAGCCGGCCGGCGAGCACGGCGTCCCGCGCGTCGGCCAGCGGCACCCAGACGGCCTCCATGTCGGCCTCCTCGTGCTCCCGCTCGTGCCGCTCGCCGTCGGGCACCGCGGACAGGTCGCGGGCGAGGAAGACCCGGATCGCCTCGTCCATGCCGCCCGGGGAGTTGAACCAGTCGACGAGCACCTCCCAGCGCGCGGCGCGCAGGTCGGCCTCCTCGGCGAGCTCCCGGCGGGCCGCCTCCACCGGCGGCTCGGCGTCGACGTCCAGCAGCCCGGCGGGCAGCTCCCACAGCTCGTACCCGACCGGGTGCCGGTACTGGCGCACCAGCAGCACCCGGTCGTGCTCGTCGAGGGCCAGGATCCCGACCGCGCCCGGGTGGTGCACGTACTCGCGGCGCACCGTCCCGGAGGCGCCGAGGTCGACGGTGTCGCGGACGACGTCCCACACCAGCCCGCGGTGCACCACCTCGGACGCCGTCACCGGACGCGGAGCGAGCACGTCGGCGACGTCCGGGCCGCCGGTCACGACGGGACGGTGGCCGGCGCGTCCACCTCGAGCAGCCGCTCGGCCCGCTGACGGTCGACCGCCGCCTCGACCAGCCCGCGGAACAGCGGGTGCGCGCGGGTCGGGCGGGAACGGAACTCCGGGTGCGCCTGGGTGGCGACGTAGTAGGGGTGGACGTCGCGCGGCAGCTCGACGAACTCGACCAGCTCCCGGCCCGGCGACGTGCCGGAGAACACCAGGCCGGCCGCCTCGAGCTGCGCCCGGTAGGCGTTGTTGACCTCGTAGCGGTGCCGGTGCCGCTCCTCGATCCGCGTCTGCCCGTACGTCTCGGCCACGACGGACCCCTCGAGCAGCACGGCCGGGTACAGGCCGAGCCGCATGGTGCCGCCCAGGTCGCCGTCGCCCTGCACGATCGCCTTCTGCTCGTCCATCGTCGCGATCACCGGGTGCTCGCAGTCCGGGTCGAACTCCGTGGACGACGCGCCCTGCAGCCCCGCCACGTCCCGGGCGTACTCGATCACCATGCACTGCAGGCCGAGGCACAGCCCGAGCGTCGGGACGCCGTGCTCGCGGGCCCAGCGCAGCGCCCCGAGCTTGCCCTCGATGCCGCGGATGCCGAACCCGCCGGGCACGCACACGGCGTCGACGCCGTCGAGCATCCGGCGGGCGCCCTCGGGGGTGTCGCACGTGTCGGAGGCGACCCACCGGATGTCCACACGCGCGTCGACGGCGAACCCGCCGGCCCGCAGCGCCTCGGTCACCGACAGGTAGGCGTCCGGCAGGTCGATGTACTTGCCGACCAGGGCCACCTCGACCCGGTGCGCCGGCCGGTGCACGCGGCGCAGCAGCTCGTCCCACTCGGTCCAGTCGACGTCCCGGAACGGCAGGCCGAGGCGGCGGATGACGTACGCGTCGAGCCCCTCGGAGTGCAGCACCTTGGGGATGTCGTAGATCGACGGGGCGTCGACGGCGGCGACCACCGCCTCGGTGTCCACGTCGCACATCAACGCGATCTTCCGCTTGGTGGGCTCCGGCACGTCCCGGTCGCACCGCAGCACGATCGCGTCCGGCTGGATGCCGATGCTGCGCAGGGACGCCACCGAGTGCTGGGTCGGCTTCGTCTTCAGCTCACCGCTCGGCCCGATGTACGGCACCAGCGACACGTGCAGGAAGAACACGTTGTCGCGGCCGACCTCCTGGCGCACCTGGCGGGCCGCCTCGAGGAACGGCAGCGACTCGATGTCGCCGACGGTGCCGCCGATCTCGGTGATGATGACGTCCGGCACGCTGCCGTCCGGGCCGGCAGCCGCCTGCGCGCGCATCCGGGCCTTGATCTCGTTCGTGATGTGCGGGATGACCTGCACCGTGTCGCCGAGGTACTCGCCCCGGCGCTCGCGCGCGATCACGGTGGAGTACACCTGGCCGGTGGTGACGTTGGCCGCCGCGTCGAGGTCGACGTCCAGGAAGCGCTCGTAGTGACCGATGTCCAGGTCGGTCTCCGCGCCGTCGTCGGTGACGAACACCTCGCCGTGCTGGAACGGGTTCATGGTGCCGGGGTCGACGTTGAGGTACGGGTCGAGCTTCTGCATCGAGACCCGCAGCCCGCGCGCGCGCAGCAGGTGACCCAGGCTGGACGCCGTCAGGCCCTTGCCCAGGGAGCTCGCCACACCACCGGTGACGAAGATGTGCCGCGTGACGCCCGAACCCGCCGCGACGCCCGACCACTGGCTGCCCCCGCGGGGGTACGTCCGCTCCACCACGGGTTACCAGGCTAACAGCCGGGTGTAGCGCTCCTCCCACTGCGACACGACGTCCCGGGCGTCGGGCAGCTCGGCGAACCGCTGGCGGCCCGCGGCCGCGAGCCGCTCCCGCTCGGCGGGGTCGTCGAGCAGCCGCCCGACCGCCATGGCGAGGGCGCCCGCGTC
>JBMOMI010000410.1:0-3657 GCA_049325235.1 Actinomycetota bacterium
CCCTCCCGCCCCGACCTCTGTCCTTTCCGAGCCCTCGGAAAGGACGGAAAGCCTCCAGAGACCGCAGGAAAGGGTGAAGTGGGGCACAGCGGACCGGGCGTTGACAGTGGCGCGGGGGCGCGCCTAGCGTCGCGCGGCATGAACGGCCGTTCACCTGCTCCGGTGCGGGACGCGATCCGGGACGCCGCCCTGGCGCAGTTCTCCGTGACCGGCTACCACGGCACCGGCCTGCGGGACGTCGCACGCACGGCGGGGTTCAGCGTCGCCAACCTGTACAACCACTTCGACGGCAAGTCCGACCTGCTGGTGGCCGTCGTCCTGCACCACACCGAGGAGCAGCTGCGCGTCGTCCGCCGCGCGGTCAGGCGCACCGACGACCCGCGCACGCGCCTGCAGGCCGCGGTCACCGCACACGTGCGGCACATCGCCGACCACCTGCCGGCGGCGCGGGTCGCGCACGGCGAGACCCGCTATCTCGACGAGGCCGACCGTCGGCGTGTGCACGCCGCGTGGCAGTCGCTGCGCGAGCTGTACGAGGAGGTCATCGCCGACGGCATCGCCGCCGGGGTCTTCGCCACCCCCGACGCTCACGAGGCGGCGCTGGCCCTCGGCGACCTGCTGCGCGGGCTCGTGATGCGGCGGGACGTCGAGTCCCGGCCGAGTGCCGCCGCGATGGCCCGCACGGCAACGCATTTCGCGTTGGCATTGGTCGGGGCCACGGACGCCGACGAGGGAGGGACCCGTGGCTGACGTCGTCATCAGCTCCCCACTGCGCACGCCGGTCGGCCGGTTCGGCGGCGCCCTCGCCGACGTGCCGGCCGCCGACCTGGCCTCGGGCCTGTTGCGCGCGCTGGTGCAGCGCACCGGCCTCGGCCCCGGCGACGTGGACGACGTCCTGCTCGGCCAGTGCTACCCGAACGGCGAGGCCCCCGCGATCGGCCGCATCGCCGCGCTGGACGCCGGCCTCGGCGTCGAGGTGCCCGGGCTCCAGCTCGACCGCCGCTGCGGTTCGGGGCTGCAGGCGGTGCTGTACGCCGCCGGCCAGGTCGCCACCGGCGCCGCGGACGTCGTCGTCGCCGGAGGCGTCGAGTCGATGAGCCAGGCCGAGCACTACGCGCTGGGTCTGCGCCGAGGCGTCCGGGGGGACGCCGTGCCGCTGATGGATCGTCTTGCCCGAGCCCGCGTCACGGCCGGCGGCCGCGACCACCCCGTGCCCGGCGGGATGCTGGAGACGGCCGAGAACCTCCGGGCGCAGTACGGCATCGCGCGCACCGAGCAGGACGAGCTGGCGCTGCGTTCCCAGCAGGCGTGGGCGGCCGCGCACGCGGCCGGCCGCTTCGCCGACGAGCTGGTGCCGGTGACCGTGCCGGGGCGCCGCGGCCGGCCGGACGTCGTCGTGGACGTCGACGAGCACCCGAGGCCGGACACCACCCTCGAGGCGCTCGAGGCCCTGCGACCGGTGCGCGCGGACGTCGATCCCGGCGCGACCGTGACCGCCGGCAACGCCAGCGGGCAGAACGACGGCGCGGCGATGTGCGTGGTGTCGACCCGCGAGGCGGCGGAGCGCCATGGTCTGACCCCGGTGCTGCGGCTGGTGTCGTGGGCGGTGGCGGGCGTACCGCCGCGCACGATGGGCATCGGACCGGTGCCGGCGACCGAGGCTGCCCTCGCCCGGGCAGAGCTGACCCTGGACGACGTCGACCTCGTCGAGCTCAACGAGGCGTTCGCCGCACAGGTGCTCGCGTGCCTGCGGGAGTGGGGACCGCGCGCCCCCGGGCCGGATCGCCTGAACGTCAACGGTTCTGGCATCTCGCTAGGCCACCCGGTCGGCGCGACCGGCGCGCGCATCCTCGCCACGATGGCCCACGAGCTGCACCGCCGCGACGGGCGTTACGCCCTGGAGACCATGTGCATCGGCGGCGGGCAGGGGCTCGCTGCGGTGTTCGAGGCGGTCCGGTGACCGGCCCGGTGGACGTCGCGGCGCGGCTGGAGGTCGGCGAGGCCACACCGCCCGGCGCGCCCGTCGTCCTGCTGAGCAACTCCCTCGGCACGACCCGGGCAATGTGGGACCGCACGGTGCCGGCGCTGCTGCCGCACTTCCGGGTGCTGCGGTACGACACGCGAGGCCACGGGGCGTCCCCGGTGCCGCCCGGCCCGTACACGATCGACGACCTCGTCGACGACGTGGTGGCGCTGCTCGACCGGCTGGGCCTCGACCGGGTGCACGTCGTCGGCCTGTCGCTGGGCGGGATGACCGGAATGCGCCTGGCCGCACGGCATCCCGTGCGGGTGAACCGGCTCGCGCTGCTGTGCACCGGCGCGTTCCTGGAACCGCGGCGGGGCTGGCACGAGCGAGCGGCCACCGTCCGCGCACATGGGATGGCGGCGGTGGCCGACGCGGTCGTCGCCCGCTGGTACACCCCGGCCCTGCACGAGCGCGACCCGGCACGCATCGCCGGCGCCCGCGCCATGCTCTGCTCCACGCCGGCCGAGGGCTACGCCGGCTGCTGCGAGGTGATCGGCGAGATGGACCTGCGCGCAGACCTTCCGAGCATCGCTGCACCCACTCTCGCGATCGCCGGCGAGCAGGACCCGGCCACGCCGCCGGAGCACCTGCGCGCCATCGCGGCCGCCGTCCCGCGGGCCCGGCTCGCGGTCGTTCCCGAGGCTGCGCACCTGGCGAACGACGAGCAGCCCGACGCGGTCAACGCGCTGCTCGTCGAGCACCTGCTCGGACACCGCGTCGGCGAGGAGATCTGATGGACAAGGTCGTCGGCAGCGCAGCCGAGGCCGTGGCCGACGTCCCGGACGGCGCCAGTCTCGCCGTCGGCGGGTTCGGCCTCGCCGGCATCCCGTGGATCCTCATCGACGCACTGCTGGCGCAGGGCGCGAGCCACCTGACCGTCGTGTCGAACAACTGCGGTGTCGACGGCGCCGGGCTGGGGCTGCTGCTCGAGGCACGGCGCATCGACCGGGTCATCGCCTCGTACATCGGGGAGAACCGCGAGTTCGGGCGCCAGTTCCTCGCCGGGGAGCTGCACGTCGAGCTGACGCCGCAGGGGACGCTGGCCGAGCGGCTCCGTGCCGGCGGCGCCGGCCTCGGCGCGTTCTACACGCCGACCGGCGTCGGTACCCAGGTCGCCGACGGCGGGCTTCCGTGGCGCTACGGGCCAGGCGGCGAGGTCGTCGAGGTGTCACCACCCAAGGAGGTCCGCGTCTTCGCCGGACGCGAGATGGTGCTGGAGGAGGCGATCCGCACCGACTTCGCGCTGGTCCGTGCCGCGATGGCAGACCGCTTGGGCAACGCCGTCTTCCACGCATCGGCCCGCAACTTCAACCCGAACGTCGCGATGGCCGGGCGCGTCACGGTGGTGGAGGCGGAGCGGGTGGTGGACGCCGGGGAGATCCCGCCGGACGGCGTCCACCTGCCGGGGGTCTTCGTGCAGCGGGTCGTCGAGCTGACACCGGAGCAGGCGGCGCGCAAGGAGATCGAGAAGCGGACGGTGCGCACACCATGAGCCTGACGCGCGAGGAGATGGCGGCGCGGGCCGCCCGCGAGCTTCACGACGGCGAGTACGTCAACCTGGGGATCGGGCTTCCGACAAGGGTTCCGGACCACCTGCCGTCCGGCGTGCACGTCGTCATGCACTCTGAGAA
>JBMOMI010000411.1:0-3655 GCA_049325235.1 Actinomycetota bacterium
ACCGGTCGTTCGTCGGCCCGGTCGCGTCGTCCGGCAGCGACGCCGCCATCGTCCGCTCGGTGACCGACCTCGCGCACGAGCTGGGCCTCACGGTCGTCGCCGAGGGAGTGGAGGACGCCGGCACCTGGGACGCGCTCGCGGCGCTCGGCTGCGACGTCGTCCAGGGGTACCTCGTCGCGCAACCGATGCCGCCGGAGGCGGCGACCGCGTGGGTCGCCTCCCGTCCGGCGACCGCGGTCGGGATGCAGGGGGCCGCCTCCTAGACTGCTGCTCCATGTCCGCCATCTCCCGCGACGAGGTCTCGCACCTCGCCCACCTGGCGCGGATCGACCTCACGGACGCCGAGCTGGACCGTCTCGCCGGTCAGCTCGACGCGATCGTGGACGCCGTCGCCACCGTCTCGGCCGTGGCAGGTGAGGACGTCCCCGCCACGTCGCACCCGCTGCCGCTGACCAACGTGATGCGACCCGACGTCGTCGGTCAGTGCCTCCCGCCGGAGTCGGTGCTGGCCGGGGCCCCCGAGGCCGAGCAGCAGCGGTTCCGCGTGCCGCGGATCCTCGAGGAGGAGCAGTGAGCGCCGACCTGGTCAGGCTGGACGCCGCAGCCCTGGCCGAGCAGCTCGCGGCCGGGCACGTCAGCGCGGTGGAGGCCACCCGTTCGCACCTGGACCGGATCGAGGCCGTCGACGGCGCGGTCCACGCCTTCCTCCACGTGGCGGGCGAGCAGGCCCTCGCCACGGCGCGGGACGTCGACGAGCGGCGCGGGGCGGGCGAGACCCTGGCGCCGCTGGCCGGCGTCCCGGTCGCGGTCAAGGACGTGCTGACCACGACCGGCATGCCCACGACCTGCGGGTCCCGCATCCTCGCCGGCTGGGTCCCGCCCTACGACGCGACCGTCGTCCGCCGGCTCAAGGCCGCGGGCCTGCCGATCCTCGGCAAGACCAACATGGACGAGTTCGCCATGGGGTCGAGCACGGAGCACTCCGCGTACGGCCCGACCCGCAACCCGTGGGACCTCGAGCGGATCCCCGGGGGCTCGGGCGGCGGGTCCGCCGCGGCCGTCGCAGCGTTCGAGGCGCCGCTCGCGATCGGCACGGACACCGGCGGGTCGATCCGCCAGCCGGGTGCGGTCACCGGCACCGTGGGGGTCAAGCCGACGTACGGCGGCGTGTCCCGCTACGGGCTGGTCGCGCTGGCCAGCAGCCTGGACCAGGCCGGACCGGTCACCCGGACCGTGCTGGACGCCGCGCTGCTGCACGAGACGATCGGCGGCCACGACCCGATGGACTCCACGTCGCTGCCGGACGACGTCCCCCCGCTGGTGCAGGCCGCGCGGCGGGGCGCGGCCGGTGACGGCGTCCGCGGCCTGCGGGTCGGTGTCGTCAGGGAGCTGGACGGCGAGGGGTACGCGCCGCTGGTCCGCCGGCGCTTCCACGAGGCGGTCGAGCTGCTCGCCGGCGCTGGCGCGGAGGTCGTGGAGGTGTCGTGCCCGAGCTTCGCCTACGCGCTCGGCGCCTACTACCTGATCCTGCCGAGCGAGGCGAGCAGCAACCTCGCGAAGTTCGACGCCATGCGCTACGGCCTGCGCGTGGTGCCGGAGGGGGTCGCGGAACCCACTGCGGCACAAGTGATGTCGGCGACGCGGGCGGCCGGCTTCGGCGATGAGGTCAAGCGCCGCATCATCCTCGGCACGTACGCGCTGTCGGCCGGCTACTACGACGCCTACTACGGCAGCGCCCAGAAGGTGCGCACGCTGATCCAGCGCGACTTCGCCGCGGCCTTCGATGCGGCCGACGTGCTGCTGTCGCCGACGGCCCCGACCGTCGCGTTCCGCCTGGGGGAGAAGCTCGACGACCCGCTCGCCATGTACCTCAACGACATCGCGACGATCCCTGCCAACCTGGCCGGCGTCCCGGGGATGAGCCTGCCGAGCGGCCTCGCCGAGGACGACCTCCCGGCCGGCGTGCAGCTGCTGGCACCTGCGCGCGCGGACGAACGGCTCTACCACGTGGGTGCAGCGCTCGAGGCGATGCTCGTGCAGCAATGGGGCGCAAGGATTCTCGACCGGCTCCCGGCCCTGGAGGTGTCGGCATGACCGCCGAGACGCTCGACCTCATGCCCTACGACGAGGCGGTGACCCGCTTCGACCCGGTGCTGGGGCTCGAGGTGCACGTCGAGCTCAACACCGCCACCAAGATGTTCTGCGGCTGCCCGACCGAGTTCGGGGCAGAGCCCAACACGCAGGTCTGCCCGACGTGCCTCGGCCTGCCGGGCGCGCTGCCGGTGCTCAACGCCAAGGCGGTGGAGTCCGCCGTCCGGATCGGGCTGGCCCTGAACTGCGAGATCGCGTCGTGGTGCCGGTTCGCGCGGAAGAACTACTTCTACCCGGACATGCCGAAGAACTTCCAGACGTCGCAGTACGACGAGCCGATCGCGGTGAACGGGTGGCTCGACGTCGAGGTCCCCGCCCCCGAGGGCAGCGGCGAGGATCCCCAGGTCTTCCGGGTGGAGATCGAGCGCGCCCACATGGAAGAGGACACCGGCAAGTCGCTGCACGTCGGCGGTGGCACCGGCCGCATCCACGGCGCCGAGTACTCGCTGCTCGACTACAACCGGGCCGGCGTCCCGCTCATCGAGATCGTCACCAAGCCGATCGAGGGCGCGGGGGAGCGGGCCCCGGAGGTCGCCAAGGCGTACGTCGCGACGCTGCGGGACCTGTTGCGCGCCCTGCACGTGTCCGACGTCCGGATGGAGCAGGGCTCGCTGCGCTGCGACGTCAACCTGTCGTTGCGGCCCGACGCGTCCGCGCCGTTCGGGACCCGCAGCGAGACGAAGAACGTCAACTCGCTGCGCTCGGTGGAGCGGGCCGTCCGCTACGAGATCGGCCGGCAGGCGGCTCGCCTGGCCGCCGGGCAGCGCGTCGTCCAGGAGACCCGGCACTGGCACGAGGACACCGGGCTGACCACGCCCGGCCGGAGCAAGGAGACGGCGGAGGACTACCGCTACTTCCCCGAGCCGGACCTCGTGCCGGTCGCGCCGGACCCGGCGTGGGTGGAGGAGCTGCGCGGCACGCTGCCCGAGCCGCCGGCGCAGCACCGCCGCCGGCTGCAGGCCGAGTGGGGCTTCTCGGACCTCGAGATGCGCGACGTCGTCAACGCGGGGGCGCTACCGCTGATCGAGGCGACCGTCGAGGCGGGGGCCAGCCCGGCCGCCGCGCGCAAGTGGTGGAGCGGGCCGCTGGCCCGGCGGGCCAAGGAGGACGGCGTCGACCTCGCCGACCTGCCGGTCACGCCCGAGCAGGTGGTGCAGCTGCAGGCGCTCGTCGACTCCGGCCGGATCAACGACACCCTGGCCCGGCAGGCGCTGGACGGCGTGCTCGCCGGGGAGGGCGACCCGGAGCAGGTCGTGGCCGCGCGCGGGCTCGAGGTCGTGAGCGACGACAGCGCTCTGGGCGAGGCCGTCGACCGCGCGATCGCCGCCAACCCCGACGTGGCCGACAAGATCCGCGGCGGCAAGGTGGCTGCGGCCGGCGCGCTCATCGGCTCGGTGATGAAGGAGATGCGGGGCCAGGCCGACGCCGCGCGCGTCCGCGAGCTCATCCTGGAGCGCCTCGGCCAGCCCTGACCCGCCCCCCGCGTCGATCAAGGAATCCGCGT
>JBMOMI010000412.1:0-3649 GCA_049325235.1 Actinomycetota bacterium
AGCGGGCCGCGGCCCTCGGCATGGTGCCGAACCCCAACCCGGCGGTGCTGCGCCTGGCCGACGGGGCGGTGCTCGGCGCGCCGGCTCCGGCCCCGCCTCCGCCCGCGGCGGCACCCTGACCCTCACACTCGACGACGACACGCGACAACGAAGCGCACCACCTCGACGACGGAGCGTCCGTGACCCAGCGAACCGCGACCCGGCGACCGGCCCCGCGGCCGACCGCCAGCCGTGGCCCCCGGGTCGCGTCCCCCGACGCCCGGCTGCGGGTCGCGCTGCTCGTCGTCCTGTTCGTGATGAGCCTGTTCGTCGGACGGCTCGTGCAGCTGCAGGGCCTCGACGCCTCGGCGCTCGCGTCCGAGGCGCTCGGCAACCGGCTCCGCGAGGTCACGGTGCCGGCCGTGCGCGGGGACATCACCGACGCGGCCGGGGTCGTCCTCGCGGGCACCGTCGAGCGGCGCGACGTCGTCGTGGACCAGCAGGTGGTCGGGGAGTACAAGAAGAAGGTCGCCGGGTCGGTCCGCGTCGTCGGCGTCGACGGGGCCGCCGAGGACCTGGCCCCGCTGCTCGGGATGAGCGTCGACGAGGTCGCCGAGAAGCTCACCGGCGACCGGCGCTACGTCGTCGTCAAGAAGAAGGTGACGCCCGAGGTGTGGCGGCAGGTCGCCGAGCTCGGCATCCCGGGCATCATCGGGGAGCGCAGCTTCGAGCGGGTGTACCCGGCCGGCAACGTGGCCGGAAGCCTCATCGGCTTCCTCGGGGACGACGGGACGCCGCTCGCCGGGCTGGAGATGACCCGGGACGACGTGCTGTCGGGCACCGACGGCATGCAGCGCTACGAGATCGGCCGCGGGGGGCAGCGGATCTGGACCGACGAGGCGTCGCAGGTCGACCCCGTCCCGGGCGGCGACGTGCGCCTCACCCTCGACCGCGACCTGCAGTGGTACGCCCAGCAGGTGATCGCCGACCAGGTGACGGCGACCGGCGCCCAGTGGGGGTCGGTGGTGGCGATCGAGGTCGAGACCGGCAACATCCTCGCCTTCGCCGAGGCGCCCAGCGTCGACCCCAACGACCCGGGGGCGTCGCCGGCCGAGGACCGCGGCACACGCGCCCTGAGCGACGTCATCGAGCCCGGCTCGACCGCCAAGGTGATCACCGCGGCCGCCGCGATCGAGGAGGGCCTGGTCCGCCCGGAGGACCGCTTCGAGGTGCCGTACACCTACACCACCGACAACGGCCAGACGTTCCGCGACTCCTCGCCGCACGGCCTGGAGAAGCTCACGTTCGCCGGCATCCTCGGAAAGTCGTCCAACACCGGCACCGTGATGGTCGGCGAGCGGATGGACCGCCAGACCCGCTACGACTACCTCACCCGATTCGGGATGGGGCAGCCGACCGGGCTGGGGTTCCCCGGCGAGACCAAGGGCATCCTGCACCCGCCCGAGGCCTGGGACGGGCGCACCCAGTACGCCGTCCTGTTCGGCCAGGGCTTCTCGCTCAACATGCTGCAGTCGGCCCAGGTGTTCGCGACGCTCGCCAACGACGGGGTGCGCGTCACCCCGCGGCTCGTCGCCGGCACGACCGATCCCGACGGCACCTACCGCCCGGCGCCGGAGCCGGAGACGGTCCGGGTCGTCAGCCCCGAGACCGCGGCCACCGTCCGCAGCATGCTCGAGGGCGCCGTCGGCGAGGGCGGCACCGGCGGCAACGCCGCGGTCCCCGGGTACCGGATCGCCGGCAAGACCGGAACCGCCCAGGCGCCGAGCCCCACCGGCGGCTACTCGGGCTACACGTCGTCCTTCATCGGGATGGCGCCGGCGGACGACCCGAAGATCGTCGTCGCGGTGACGCTGCAGCGGCCCGTCAACGGCTACTACGGCGGGGTCGTCGCCGCCCCGGTGTTCTCCGACGTGATGGCCTTCGCGCTCCAGCAGCGGCGGGTGCCGCCGACCGGCGCGCAACCGGCCCTCGTGCCGCTCGAGTGGGAGTGACCAGTAGCCTCGCCGCCGTGCCGACCCCCGACCGGAGGTCCGCGGAACGGGGCCCGCGACCCGGCTGCGTCCCCCGACCGAGCCGGTCCGCCGGGCGCACGCTCGCCGACCTGCACACCCTGCTCGGACGTCCCGGCGACCCGCCGGCCGCCGACGTCCTCGTCACCGGGGTGACCCTGGACTCGCGCGCGGTGCGTCCCGGTGACCTGTACGCCGCCCTCCCCGGCGCCCGCGCCCACGGAGCCGACTTCGCCGGCCAGGCGGCCGCTGCGGGCGCCGTCGCGTGCCTCACCGACCCCGCCGGGGCAACCCGGGCGGCCGGTTCCGGCCTGCCGCTGCTCGTGGTCGACGACCCCCGCGCCCGGCTCGGCGGCCTCGCCGCGGCCGTCTACGGCGACCCGGCCTCCCGCCTGCTGCTGCTCGGTGTGACCGGCACGAACGGGAAGACCACGACCACGTACCTGCTGGACGCCGCGCTGCGCGCCGCCGGCCACCTCACCGGCCTGGTCGGGACGGTGGAGACCCGCGTCGGCAACGAGCGGCTACCGAGCGTGCGCACCACCCCCGAAGCACCCGACGTGCACGCCCTGCTGGCGCTGATGCTCGAGCGCGGCGTCACCGCCTGCGCGATGGAGGTCTCCAGCCACGCGCTCGCGCTGCACCGGGTCGACGGCGTGGTCTACGACGTCGCGGGGTTCACCAACCTCTCCCAGGACCACCTGGACTTCCACCACGACATGGCGGACTACTTCGCCGCCAAGGCGTCGCTGTTCACGCCGGAGCGGGCGAGGCGCGGCGTCGTGTGCGTGGACGACGAGTGGGGGCGGCGGCTGGTGGAACGGGCACGGGTGCCGGTGGTCACGGTGACGACGCGGCCGGACGTCGAGGCCGACTGGTCGGCCGGCCGGCTCGAGGTCGCTGCGTCCGGGGCCACCACCGCGTTCGCGCTGCGCGGTCGCGGTGGCCGGGAGTACCGGCTGACCAGCCCGCTTCCCGGCGAGTTCAACGTCGCGAACACCGCGCTCACGTTCGTGATGCTGCTGGAGGCCGGCCTGGACGCCGGCGCCGCGGCCAGGGGCCTGGCGCTGGCCGCCGGCGTGCCGGGCCGGATGGAGCGCGTGCAGTCCTCCGCGCCCGACGAGCCGCTCGCGCTCGTCGACTACGCCCACACCCCGGACGCCCTGGCCGCCGCCCTGCGCGCCCTGCGGCCGTCCACCCGCGGCCGGCTCGTCGTCGTCCTCGGTGCCGGCGGCGACCGCGACCCAAGCAAGCGGCCGGCCATGGGGGAGGCCGCCGCTGCGCACGCCGACCTCGTCGTCGTCACCGACGACAACCCGCGCTCGGAGGACCCGGCGGCGATCCGCGCGGCGGTCCTCGAGGGGGCCCGGCGGGCCGCGGCCGCCTCGGGCGCCGAGGTGGTCGAGGTCGCCGACCGGGCGCAGGCCGTGGCGGCCGCCGTCGCCGCCACCGCCGGACGGGCGGACACGGTGCTCGTCGCCGGCAAGGGCCACGAGACCGGTCAGGAGGTGGCCGGCACGGTCCACCCGTTCGACGACCGCGAGGTGCTGCGCCGGGCCCTGGAGCGCTGGGCCGACCGGACGCGCCAGGAGGCGGACGCGTGATCCCGGTGACCCTGCAGGAGGTGGCCGAGGCCACCG
>JBMOMI010000413.1:0-3640 GCA_049325235.1 Actinomycetota bacterium
GTCGACCTGGTCGCCCGGCCGCCGGCGTCCGCGGCTCCCGCGCCGGTCGTCACGCCCGTCCAGCCGCTGCGGCCGGTGCCGCCGCCCCCGCCTGCTCCCGAGCCCGCCCAGCCGACCCAGCCGACCCCGCCGGGTGCCGGGCAGCCGGACCCGGCCCCCGGGACGTCGCCGGCCCGCCGGTCCCGCGGCCGCGGGCACGACGACGACGGCCCGGGGCTCGCGGCGGCGTCCACCGCCTCCGGCGAGCAGCAGTGGAGCCTGGCTGCCGCGAGCACCGACAGCGTGTCCGCGCTGGCGGTCGCCACCAGCGGCTCCGGCTGGACGCCGCCCGGACGCGCCCTCGGTCGCCCCGCCCAGGCAGGCCCGGCGCGGGCACCGGTGGGCCACGCCGGCCAGGTCGCCCGGGCGTGGGCGGCGCCGGGGCACGTCGCCCCGACGTGGTCGCTGCCGGGCCACCCCGGCCCCTCGGCCGTCCCGCCGGGTCACAAGGACCGCTAGGCGGCTGCCGGTGGCGACCGAGGCGTTACCGTCGCCGCCCGCCGGACCGCTACGGTGAGCCCGAGCGCCTGTGAGCGGCGCCACGCCCCGCACCGGCCACCCGTACCGGCGCGCGGGGCGGGCCACGGCAGTCCCGACCCGGGTGACCCCTGGCGTCGGCACCGACGAAGGAGAGCACGTGACCGACAGCGTCGTCGGGTCCGGCGGGCCCCATCACCAGGAGCCCGAGCTGGTCCAGCTCCTCACTCCCGAGGGGGAGCGGGTCGAGCACCCGGAGTACTCCGACCTCGTGGCCCACCTGGGTCCCGAGGACCTGCGCGGCTTCTACCGCGACCTCGTCCTGACCCGGCGCGTCGACGCCGAGGCCACCGCGCTGCAGCGCCAGGGCGAGCTCGGGCTGTGGGCCAGCCTGCTCGGCCAGGAGGCCGCCCAGATCGGCTCGGGGCGGGCCACCCGGCCGCAGGACTTCGTGTTCCCCACCTACCGCGAGCACGGCGTCGCCTGGTGCCGCGGCGTCGACCCGGTGTCGCTGCTCGGCCTGTTCCGCGGCGTCAACCTCGGCGGCTGGGACCCGACCACCAACCACTTCCAGCTGTACACGATCGTCATCGGCGCGCAGACGCTGCACGCCACCGGCTACGCCATGGGCGTCCAGCGCGACGGCGCCGTCGGCACCGGCGACGCCAGCCGCGACACCGCGGTCATCGCCTACTTCGGCGACGGCGCGACGTCCCAGGGCGACGTCAACGAGGCGTTCGTGTTCGCCGCCGTGAACAACGCGCCGGTCGTCTTCTTCTGCCAGAACAACCAGTGGGCGATCTCCGAGCCGAACGAGCGCCAGACCCGGGTGCCGCTGTACCAGCGGGCGAGCGGGTTCGGCTTTCCCGGCGTGCGCGTCGACGGCAACGACGTCCTCGCGGTGTACGCCGTCACCAAGGCGGCGCTCGACCGGGCGCGGTCCGGCGACGGCCCCACGTTCGTCGAGGCGTACACCTACCGGATGGGCGCCCACACGACGTCCGACGACCCGACGCGGTACCGGATCGCGGCCGAGGTCGAGGAGTGGAAGCTCAAGGACCCGATCGCCCGGCTCAAGGCCTACCTGTCCCGGAACGGCCAGGCCGACCCCGAGTTCTTCGACGCCGTGGATGCCGAGAGCGAGCAGCTCGCCGAGCACCTGCGCGATGGGTGCCGCGCGCTCGCCGACCCCGACCCGGCGACGATGTTCGACCACGTCTACGCCGGCGACCACCCGCTCGTCGCCGAGGAGAGGGCCTGGTTCGAGCAGTATCACGCGTCGTTCGCGGACGCCGCTCACGAGGAGGTGGCCCGGTGACCCAGATGACGATCGCCAAGGGCATCAACGCCGGCCTGCGGCGCTGCATGGAGTCCGACCCCAAGGTCCTCGTCATGGGCGAGGACGTCGGCAAGCTCGGCGGCGTCTTCCGGGTCACCGACGGGCTGCAGAAGGACTTCGGCGAGGACCGCGTGATCGACACGCCGCTCGCCGAGTCGGGGATCATCGGCACCGCGATCGGGCTCGCGCTGCGCGGGTACCGGCCGGTCGCGGAGATCCAGTTCGACGGCTTCATCTACCCGGCGTACGACCAGATCGTCTCCCAGCTGGCGAAGATGGGCTACCGCTCGGCCGGCTCGGTGCGGCTGCCGGTCGTCGTCCGGGTCCCCTACGGCGGCGGCATCGGCGCCGTCGAGCACCACAGCGAGTCGCCCGAGGCGTACTTCGCCCACACCGCCGGCCTGCGCGTCGTGACGTGCTCGAACCCCGCCGACGCCTACTGGATGATCCAGGAGGCGGTCGCCTGCGACGACCCGGTGATGTTCTTCGAGCCCAAGCGCCGCTACTGGGACAAGGGCGAGGTGGACACCGACGGCGGAGCCGACCGCCTGGGCATGCACGCCGCGCGCGTGGTCCGTCCCGGCGAGCACGTCACCGTCGCGGCCTACGGCCCGATGGTGAAGACCGCGCTGCAGGCGGCGGAGGCGGCGGCCGAGGAGGGCAAGAGCCTCGAGGTCGTCGACCTGCGCTCGCTGTCGCCGATCGACTTCGACGCGCTGCAGGCGTCGGTCGAACGCACCGGCCGGCTCGTCACCGTGCACGAGGCCCCGGTGTTCCTCGGCGTCGGCTCGGAGATCGCCGCGCGCATCACCGAGCGCTGCTTCTACTCCCTCGAGGCGCCCGTGCTGCGCGTCGGCGGGTTCCACATCCCCTACCCGGCCAGCCGGGTGGAGGAGGAGTACCTGCCCGACCTCGACCGCGTCCTCGACGCCGTCGACCGCTCGCTGGCGTTCTGAGAGAGGGAGAACCGTGCCGCAGATCAAGCAGTTCCGCCTCCCCGACGTCGGGGAGGGCCTGACCGAGGCCGAGATCGTGTCGTGGAAGGTGAAGCCCGGCGACACCATCAAGGTCAACGACACGATCGTCGAGATCGAGACCGCCAAGTCCCTGGTCGAGCTGCCGTCGCCGTTCGCCGGCGTGGTGAGCGAGCTCATGGTCGACGAGGGCCAGACCGTCGACGTCGGGACGCCGATCATCAGCGTGGACGTCGACCCGTCCGGGACGGCCCCGATGCCGGCCGCCGCGGCCGAGATCGTGCCGTCCTCGCCGTCGGAGGTGGAGACGCCTCCGGAGGAGGGGGCGACCGAGCCCGGCATGGTCGGCGGTCCGGCGTCCGGCGGCCGGCAGTCGGTGCTCGTCGGGTACGGGCCGCGCACCACGGAGGCCAAGCGCCGCCCCCGCCAGCCCGTCGCGTCCGGGACTCCGGTGGCCCCAGCGACGAAGGTGCTGGCCAAGCCCCCGGTGCGCAAGCTCGCCAAGGACCTCGGCGTCGACCTGGCCAGCCTGACGCCGTCCGGCGCCGGCGGCGTCGTCACGCGGGACGACGTCCTGGCCGCCTCCCAGCCGGCGGCCGCCCCGGCGGCGCGCGCCGGTGCGCGGGAGACCCGGGTCCCGATCAAGGGCGTCCGGAAGATGACCGCGCAGGCGGTGACGACGAGCGCGTTCACCGCGCCGCACGTCACCGAGTTCGTCGCGGTCGACGTCACCCGCACGATGCGGCTCGTGGACCGGCTGCGCTCCGACCGCGAGTTCGCCGGCGTCAAGGTGTCGCCGCTGCTCGTCGTC
>JBMOMI010000414.1:0-3637 GCA_049325235.1 Actinomycetota bacterium
GGCCGGGCGGTCGTGGACCGGTTGGTGGAGCCGCTGCTCGGCGGCGTGTACGCGGGGCACGCCGACCGGCTGTCCCTGCGGGCCACCGTGCCCCAGCTGTGGCCGGTCGCCCGGTCCGGCGACTCGGTCGTGCGCGCCGTGGCGCAGGGCTCGGGGGGCGGTACCGCCGCCGGCGGGCCGGTGTTCGCCGGCCTGCGCGGGGGAGTGGCGCGCCTGGCCGAGGAGCTCACGTCGCGGCTGGACGTCCGCACCCAGTCCGCGGTGCACGGGGTGGAACGCTTGCCCGGCAAGGGTTTTCGGCTGCACATCGGCGCGCGCCCCGACCCTCGGGTCGTGGACGTCGACGGCCTCGTCGTCGCCCTGCCCGCGGGCCGCGCGGCGCGGCTGCTCGCCGACGTGGCGCCGGGCGCGGCGGCGGACCTGTCGACCGTGCGGACCGCGAGCATGGCGCTGTGCACGGTCGTGCTGCCGCCGGGTGCGTTCGACGGCCTGGCCGACGGTGGCCCGCTGTCCGGCGTCCTCGTGCCGCCGGTGGAGGGTCGGCTGGTCAAGGCGATGACGTTCTCCAGCGCCAAGTGGGCGTGGGTGCGGGAGGCCGCCGACGGGCGCGAGGTGCTGCGGCTGTCGGTGGGCCGCGAGGGTGAGGAGCCGGTGCTGCAGCGGCCGGATCGCGACCTGCTGGCTGTCGCTCTTGCCGACGCCGGGGCGGTGTTGGGCCGCCGGCTGGAGCCGTCCGCCGCCGCGGTGACCCGGTGGGGCGGCGCGCTGCCGCAGTACGGCGTCGGGCACGTCGACCTGGTCGCCCGGGTGCGGGCCGCCGTCGCGGCCGTGCCGGGCCTGGCGCTCGCCGGCGCCACCTACGACGGCGTCGGCGTCCCGGCGTGCGTCGCGACCGCGGACGCCGCCGCCGCGCAGGTGCTCGCCACCCTCTGAGCCGGTGATCATGGAATCCCGCCACCTCGGTCGGGGGTCCATGGGCCCTGCCCCGCCGGGCCGGAACGAGGGCACCGTCGAAGAGGCGGATTCTGCGAGGAACGGGCGGTGGAGATGGCGCGCAGGCAGCCTCGTCCCGAGGAGGTCGCGCCGGGAGTCTTCCGGCTCGAGACCGGCCGTGGCCTCACCGAGGCGAACGTCTACCTCGTGCGATCGGGCCGGGGGTGGGTGCTCGTCGACGCCGCGTGGCCGAAGCAGGCGCGGACCATCCGGGAGGCGGCCGAGGCGCTCTTCGGCCTGGGCACGCGACCCGCCGCGATCCTGCTGACGCACCTGCACCCCGACCACTCCGGCGCCGCGCTGGAGCTCGCGCGCTGGTGGCGGCTGCCCGTCCACGGGGGACGCGGTCCTCACCGTGAACACGAACTTCGTGCGTGACCTGGTGACCTGGCGGCCCGGGTTCTTCGGCGAACGCGGAGCTGGCGCTGGCGACCGCGCAGTGCCACGCGGTCACCTGGCCGACGCAGCACGTGACGGTCAGGACCTGAGACTCCGGCGCCCCCGGCGGCGTGTGAGGTGGTGGGCACGGTGAGCGGTGCGCGGGAGCGAGCGCCGGACGCCGGCGCCCGCGTCACCTCCCTCGACTGGCTGCGGGTCCTCGCCCTGGCCGGGGCCTTCGTCTTCCACACCCTGCGGCCGTTCGACACCGACTACTGGCACGTCAAGAGCGACCAGCGCAGCGAGGTGCTCACCGTCGTCCTCGTGTGGCTGGCGACGTGGGGGCTGGCGTTCTTCTTCCTCGTCTCCGGCGCCGGCGCGCACCTGGCGCTGCGACACCGCAGCGCCGGCCGGTTCGCCCACGAGCGGATGCTGCGGCTGGCCGTTCCGCTGGCCGTGGGCTGGCTGCTGCTGGGACCTCCCCAGCTCTGGCTGGAGGTACACCACCACGAGATCAGTGCCGCGTCGTTCGTCGAGATGACGGAGCGGTTCCTCCGCGACCCGCTGACCGCCCCGCCGCTGCTCCTGAACCACACGTACGCGCTGTGGTTCTTGGTGTTCCTGCTGGAGTTCAGCCTGATCGGGCTGCCGTTGTTCGGCTGGCTGCGACGGCCGGCGGGACGCCGGGCGCTGATCGGTCTCGGGCGGCTCGGGGACCGGCGGGGCGGAGTCCTGCTGCTGTTCGTGCCCGTCGCGGTCATCACGCTGCCGCTCGCGGGGCAGGCGTTCGGCGATCACAACTGGTCCCAGTGGGTGTACTTCTTCGCGTTCTTCGTGCTCGGCCACGTCGTGGCCGCCTCTCCGTCCCTGCTGGCGGCAGTGCGCCGCGATGCCCTGCCGGCACTCGTCCTCGGCGTCGCCGGGCTGGCCGGGGCGCTCGCGCTCGACGCGCCGTCGGTCCTCGCCGACTGGGACGGGTCCTGGTCGCTGCGACCGGTCCTCATCTTCGTGCTCATCGCGGCGCAGGCGTGGGGGTGGGTGCTCGCCGTCTGGGGTGGCGGGATGCGGCTGCCGGCGTTCCGCCGTCCGCTGCCCCGTGTCCTCGGGGACGCCGCGATGCCGTTCTTCGTGCTGCACCAGCCGGTGATCCTCGCGGTCGCCTACGTGGCGGTCGGTCGGGGCCTCGGCATCCCGGCCACGTGGCTGCTGATCGCCGTGCCGTCGCTGGGCGTCACGGCGGCGCTGGCGGTGGCCGCGGGCCGCACACCGGGCGTGCGCCGGCTGCTGGGCGTCACCCGGCGCACCCGCCGGCGGCCGGGGGTCGTGCTGCCCGCCGGGCGCCGCGGGTGAGAATGGCGGCATGGCCGACGACCAGACCCCGCAGCGCCTGACCGCCCGCGAGATCAACGACACGATCCGCTACACGATGTGGTCGGTGTTCGCGGCCCGACCCGGCACGCTGGACGACGACCGGCAGGCGGCCGTGGCCGAGGTCGAGGAGCTGCTCGCGGACCTGGCCGCCAAGGGCCTCGTCGTCCGCGGGTTCTACGACGTCGCCGGCCTGCGGGCCGACGCCGACCTCATGGTCTGGTGGCACGCGCCGGAGGTCGAGACGGTCCAGGAGGCCTACCGGCGGCTTCGCCGCACCCGCCTCGGCCGCTCGCTGGCCCCGGTCTGGTCCGTGGTCGCGCTGCACCGCCCGGCCGAGTTCAACAAGGGGCACGTGCCGGCCTTCATGGCCGGCGAGGAGCCCCGCGGCTACGTGTGCGTGTACCCGTTCGTGCGCTCCTACGACTGGTACCTGCTGCCGGAGGACGAGCGCCGCACGATGCTTCGCGACCACGGCATGGCCGCCCGCGCCTACCCGGACGTGCGGGCCAACACGGTGTCGTCGTTCGCGCTCGGCGACTACGAGTGGATCCTCGCGTTCGAGGCCGACGAGCTGCACCGCATCGTCGACCTCATGCGCGACCTGCGCGCCACCGAGGCGCGCCGGCACGTGCGCGAGGAGGTCCCGTTCTACACCGGGCCGCGGGTGCCGCTGGCGGAGCTGGTGGCGTCGCTGCCGTAGGGGCACCTGATCGTCCTCTCGCGGTGATCAGGTGAGGCCGGCGTCGTCCTGGTGACGCCGATGTCACCTGAACGAGTCATGGCCCTGGCGGGCCGCCCCGGATGAGTGAAAATGGGGTTGCGTCTCGCCTGGGCGACGTCGTAGTGGATTAGTGCGAACGAGCCTGCACCTGAACGGGACGCTGAGGCCGCCACC
>JBMOMI010000415.1:0-3631 GCA_049325235.1 Actinomycetota bacterium
GGCGAGCGTGACGGCGACGAGCACCGCGGTCGGGCTCAGCGAGGCCCGCGCGGTCGCCGGCTGCCAGGCCCGCGCGGTCGCGTCGGTGCGCCGTCCCAGGGTGCGATAGCGCAGGGCGGCCGGGACGCCGAGCACGGGCAGCGCGCCCAGCCAGAACACCAGCGCGAAGGAGACGTTCTCCGCCAGGTACACCGCGCCCGGCACGGCGAGCAGGTTCGGCACCGCGACGGCCACGCCGTACAGGCCCGCGGTGCGCCCGTAGGCGCCCTGGGGCGCCAGCAGCGCGACGAGCAGGCTGCCGATGACGGTGAGCAGGCCGAAGCCGACACCGCGGACGGCGGAGACGGCGGCGAGCGCGAGCGGGTCGGCGGTGAGGGCGTACAGCGGGGCCGGCGCGCCGAGCGCGAGCAGGCCGGCGGCGAGCGCGGGGCCGACGCCGGCGCGGGCGACCAGGGCCGGGACGGCGAACTGGGTGGCGACCGTCGCGACGAGCGTGGCGGTCGTGGTGGCCAGGCCCGCGGTCGCCTCGGACGCCTCGCCGGTCGCGGCCCACAGCGGCAGGGACGACAGCAGCAGCGCGAAGCCGCCGAAGCCGGTCAGCGAGCACCAGACGAGGACGCCGACGCCGGGGGTGCGCACGAGGTCGCGCGCGGTGAGGCGGTCGGCGGCGGGCACTCGGGCGAGGGTAACCGGGCGGTCTCCGGGCGAGGCCGCTGGCGGGATCAGCCGCCGAGCCCGGTGCGCGCCCGGGAGGTGACGACGAGCGGGATGCCGTCGGAGAAGGCTGCGATCACGCTGCTCAGCAGCGGCGGCCGGGCCCGCGCCACGAGCGTGACCTGGGCGGTGCGGCCGTCCGGCGTGCCGGTGCCGGGGCCGATCGCGAACGCCTCGAAGCGCTGCGCCGCCGCCGCTGCCGCTGCGTACTCCTCCACGCTGGCCCGTACCGAGGCGTTCGTCAGCGGCACGCCTCCGCCCGGGGCGGCGCCCGCCCCGGAGTAGAACGCGTCGACGTCGACGGCGTCGGCGGCGTCCAGGGCCGCGGCGTCGGCGAGCGCGAGCAGGCGCTTGCGTTCCAGGTGCACGGCCGAGGCGCTGACCACGACGGTGACCAGCGCCACGCAGATCAGGGCGTAGACGAGGATGAGCAGCAGCACCTGCCCGTCGTCGTCCCGGCGGTCCGGCCCGCTCACCCGCGGAACCTGTCGACGACAGCGAGGGCGTCGGCGCGCACCGGCACCCGGGTCGGCACGACGGCGTCGACGAAGCGCGGGACGCCGGGCAGGACGACGTCGAGCGCGACCGTGACCCGCACCTGCGCCTGCGGGGTGTGGCACGGGTCGGCGTCGCAGCGGATGCTCAGCGCCGTCTCGGGGCTCGCGTCGTCGAAGCCCTGGTCGCGGAACGCGAGGAGCACGGCTGCCTGCGCGCGCGCCGTCCCCGCGGCTTCGTCGTCCGCGGTGGTGAAGGCGCGGGCGGCCTCCCGGGCGGCGCCCTCGGCGGCGAACACGCCGGCCTGCACCCGGCCGAGCGTCAGCACCAGGTAGACCACGGGGACCAGGAGCAGGACGCCGAGGGTGACGAACTCGACGACGGCGCTGCCGGCGTCACCGGTGGGGCGGCGTGGGGTCACGGCGGTTCGACCAACCCGTGCCCGGTGACCGTGATGCCGCCGGCGGGGCCGAGCAGGCCGATGACCGGCAGGGGCGCCTCGACGGTGACCTCCACCGTCTGCAGCCCGGCCACGGTGGCCGTTCCGGCGGTCACCCGCTCGGCGTAGCGGGGTGACAGCGCGGTGAGGATGAGCTCGCGGGTGCGCTGGGCCCCCTCGGCGGGCGAGCGGTCCGCCAGCGCGCCGAACCTGGCGCCCTCGGCGGCGCAGTCGACGAGGGTGTTCCGCACGTGCAGCACGGTCGCCAGCTGGACGACGCCGAGGAAGACCAACGTGACGAGGGCGCCGACGAGCGCGAAGTCGACGACCGCGGCGCCGGAGTCGCGTCGCACGCCTCAGAAGCCGAGGACGCGGTTCATGGCCTCGGTGAACACGCCCTGCAGGGCGTCGCCGGCGACGGCCCACAGCCCCAGCACGAGGCCGGCCGTCATCAAGGTGACGAGCACCCAGCCGGGCACGTCGCCGCGGTCCGGGGTGGCGCGGACGTCGGTGAGCCGTCGGCGCAGTCGGGCGATCGGGCGGATGGTCACTGGTCTCCCCCTCTTCTCGGGTGCATCACAGGTCGACGGTCAGGACGGCGAGGCCGGGGTACACGGCGAACAGGACGGTGACCGGCAGCACCAGGAAGACGACCGGCACCATCATCGCGATCTCCTTCTTGCCCCCGGTCTCCATCAGACGGCGGCGGCCCAGCTCGCGGACGTCCTGCGCCTGGGCCCGCAGCACCTCCGCCAGCGGGGTGCCACGCTCCACGGCCACCGCGACGCCGTCGACGAAGCGGGCCAGGCTGGCGAGGCTGGTCCGCGACGCGAGGCCCTCGAGGGCCTGAACGAGGGAGGCGCCGGCGCGGGCGTCCGCCAGGGTGCGCCGCAGCTCGCTGGACAGCTCCCCGCTGCAGGTGCGGGCCACGCGCTCCAGTGCTCCGACAGCTCCCTCACCGGCCCTCACCGACAGCGCGAGGAGCTCGGCGATGGTGGGGAACTCGGCGACCATCCGCTCCTCCCGACGCCGAACCTCCCGGGTCAGGGCGTGGTCGCGCCCGAGCACTCCAGCGGCCCCGCACACCGCCACGACCCCCACCAGCGGCAGCACGGACACGCCGCCGCGCGCGGCGAGCAGAAGCGAGACCACGACGCCAGCGGCGGTTCCGGCCACACCCCAGAGCACCTGCTCGGCGCGGAAGCTCTCCACGCTGCGGCCGCTGCCGAGCTGGTCCAGCCGGCGGCGGACCGACGACGTCCCCCCGGAGAGCCGCTCGACCCAGCGGACGGCGTCGTTCATCAACGGACCGAGCAGCCGCTCGAGCACCAGCAGCGGGGTCGCGGCCACCGACTGCCCGAGCAGCCGGGACGGCGGAGCCACCTCTCGTAGGTACGGCGCCAGCCGGTCGTCCAGCGTCGGACGCCGCATCACCGGGAGCCGCACGAGCACCAGCCACAGCCCGAACCCGGCGACGAGACCGAGCACGGCGCCTCCGGCCGGCGTCGCCAGCCACCGCCAGCCGCTCACCGCAGCACCCGCTCCTCCTCGGGAAGGCGCCCGATCCGCACCATCAGCCGGTAGGCGATGACGGAGACGCCGGCCCCGACCGCCAGCACGAGCACACCGGCGCCCCGGTTGTACGCCGCCACCGCCTCGGGACGAGTGGCGAGCAGCGCGAGCACGATCCACGGTGCGGCGACGGCGAGCCGGGCGGCGTTGACGGTCCACGACTGCCGCGCCTCGAGCTCGGAGCGGGTCCGGGCGTCCTCGCGCAGGAACGCGGACAGGGTGCGCAGCAACCGGCCGAGGTCCGTGCCGCCGACCTCGCGGGTCAGGCGCAGCGCCTCGACGATGCGGTCGGCCACCGGGTCGGCGAGACGAGCCTTGAGGCGCTCCAGGCAGTCCACGAACCGACCGGTCGCCCGGTAGTCCTCGGCGAAGGACGTGAACGCCGCTCGTAGCTCGACCGGGCCCCGGTGC
>JBMOMI010000416.1:0-3620 GCA_049325235.1 Actinomycetota bacterium
GCGTGACGCGGCCGGCCAGGGAGCTGGTGACGTCGACGCCGTCGTCGACCAGCCGGGCGGCGAGCGCGCGCGCCTCGCTCGTGCCGCCGAGCAGGAGCAGCCTCACGCGGCACCGCCGGGCGGCAGCACCGGCAGGCCGGTCGGCGCGCCGTGCCGGGCGAGGTCGAGCAGGGCGTCGACGTCCAGGTGCGCCTCGGCCAGGTCGCCCAGCAGGTCGAGCCGCCGCGCGCGCGCCGCCGGGAAGGACACCCCGGACGGCGGGAGGCCGAGGGTCTCGGCGAGGAAGGCGCGGCGCAGCTCGTCGCCCTCGAGGCTGCCGTGCCACATCGTCCCGAAGACGCTGCCGCTGCGCACCCCACCCAGGAAGGCGTCACCGGAGCCGAGGGTGACGCGGCCGTGGTGGATCTCGTAGCCGCTCGCCGGGACGCCGAGGGCCTCGCCGGCGGGCAGGCGCAGGGTCTTGTCCACGGCGAAGTCGGTGCGGACGTCGAGCAGGCCGAGGCCGTCCACCGTCGTCCCCGCAGCGCCCTCGACGCCGTGCGGGTCGCGGATCGTGCGGCCCAGCATCTGGAAGCCGCCGCAGACGCCCAGCAGCGGGCGGCCGCGACGCGCGTGGTCGGCGAGTGCGACGTCGAGCCCGCGCGAGCGCAGCCACGCGAGGTCGGCGATCGTCGAGCGCGTGCCGGGCAGCACGACCAGGTCGGCGTCGGCGACGTCGCGCGGGTCGGCGGCGAAGGTCACGTCGAGCCCCGGCTCCAGGCCGAGCGCGTCGACGTCCGTGACGTTGCTGATCCGCGGCAGCCGGATCACCGCGACCTTGCGCGCGCCGTCCGCCGTCGCGCGCCGGCCGGCGAGGTCGAGGGCGTCCTCGGAGTCCAGCCACAGGCTGGGGTCCCACGGCAGCACGCCGAGGACGCGCCGGCCGGTCAACCGCTCCAGGGACTCCAGGCCGGGCGCCAGCAGCGCCGGCTCGCCGCGGAACTTGTTGACCACGAAGCCCGCGACGAGGCGCTGGTCGCCCGGCTCCAGCAGGGCGACGGTGCCGTACAGCGCCGCGAACACGCCGCCGCGGTCGATGTCGCCGACGACGACGGCGGGCAGGCCGGCGTGCCGGGCCAGGCCCATGTTCACGTAGTCCCCGCGGCGCAGGTTGATCTCGGCCGGGCTGCCGGCCCCCTCCGCGACCACGACCTCGAAGCGGGAGGCCAGGTCGTCGTACGCCGCGTGCGCGGCCGCGGCGAGGTGGCGCCGCCCGGTGACCCAGTCGGTCGCGCCCACCTCGCCCGCGGGGCGCCCCATGAGGACGACGTGGCTGCGCCGGTCGGTGCCCGGCTTGAGCAGCACGGGGTTCATCGCCGGCTCCGGGGTGACCCCGGCGGCGAGCGCCTGGACCCACTGGGCGCGGCCGATCTCGGCGGTCGACCCGTCCGCCGCCGCGCACACCATGGAGTTGTTGGACATGTTCTGCGCCTTGTACGGCGCGACGCGGACGCCGCGGCGCGCGAACGCGCGGCACAGGCCGGTCGTGACGACGCTCTTGCCGGCGTCCGACGTGGTGCCGGCGACGAGCAGGCCGCTCATCCGGGTGCCCGCAGCAGGTACACGTCCATCACCCAGCCCGCCCTCTCCCTCGCCCGGAACCGCGCCGTCTCCAGGTGGCCGGCGACCTCGTCCACCCGCCCGGCGGCGACCTCCTCGGAGTCGGTGCCGAGGTTGGCGCCCCACCAGATCGACCAGGCGTCGAGGCCGGTGAGGTCGAGGGCGCCGGTGAGCATGACGCAGAGGTTCGTCTGGCCGGCGGCGATGTCGGCGCGCAGGCGACGGGCCGTGGTGACGTGGACGGGCTGGCCTACCGGGTGCAGCACGATCCGGTGCCGGGCGGCGAGGAGCTGCGGGGCGCTGATGCCCGGCAGCACGTCGTACTCGACCGGCAGGCGCTCCGCGAGCTGCTCGACGACCCGGATCGTCGAGTCGTACAGCGACGGGTCACCCCACACCAGGAAGGCTGGCGTGCCGCCGCGCTCGCGCAGCACGCGCTCGTACGCGGCGACCCGCGCCTCGTGCCAGTCGCGCACCGCCCGCTCGTAGTCGCCGGGCTCGCGGTCCCGCTCGGGGTCGGGGACGACGACGACGGGGACGCCGTGGGCCGCGGCGATCGCGCGGCGCGCGGTGAGCAGCCCGTCGTCGGCGGACTTCTCGGCGGCGACCACGTAGTCACAGCCGCGCAGGGCGTCCGCGACCTCGGGGGTCACGTGGTGCGGTCCCATGCCGACGCCGAGGATGCGGACCCTCACTCCGGCCTCATCCCCGGACGCCGTCCTCGAGGTCGCCCTCGACGTCCAGGTAGACCTGCTGCATCGCGGCGAGCGTGTCCGCGTCCGGCTCGGCCCACAGGCCGCGCTCGGCCGCCTCGTGCAGCCGTTCCACGATGCCGCGCAGAGCCCACGGGTTGGATGTGCGGAGGAACTGCTGGGTGGTCTCGTCGAGGACGTACTCCTGCGCGAGCTTCTCGTACATCCAGTCGTGCACGACCCCCGCGGTGGCGTCGAACCCGAAGAGGTAGTCGACCGTCGCGGCCAGCTCGAAGGCGCCCTTGTAGCCGTGGCGCTGCATCGCCGCGATCCAGCGCGGGTTGACCACCCGCGCCCGGAAGACCCGTGCGGTCTCCTCCGCGAGGGTCCGGGTGCGGATCGAGTCCGGGGAGGTCGAGTCACCGACGTACGCCTTCGGGTCGGCGCCGGTCAGGGCACGGACCGTCGCGACCATCCCGCCGTGGTACTGGAAGTAGTCGTCGGAGTCGGCGATGTCGTGCTCGGCGGAGTCCACGTTCTTGGCCGCGACCTTGATGCGCCGGTAGTTGGCGCGCATGTCGTCGGCGGCGGGCACGCCGTCCAGGTCGCGGCCGTACGCGAAACCGCCCCAGGTGGTGTAAACCTCGGCCAGGTCGGCGTCGTCGCGCCACGAGCCGGACTCGACGACCTGCAGGATGCCGGCCCCGTACGACCCCGGCTTCGAGCCGAAGATCCTGGTCGACGCGCGCCGTGGGTCGCCGTGCTCGGCGAGGTCGGACCGGTAGCTGGCGCGCACGAAGTTGCGGTCCTCCGGCTCGTCGAGGTCCGCTACCAGCCGGACGGCGTCGTCGAGCATCGCGACCACGTGCGGGAAGGCGTCGCGGAAGAACCCGGAGATGCGCACGGTCACGTCGATCCGCGGACGGGAGAGCTCGTCGAGGGGGGTCACCTGCAGGCGGCTGACCCGGCGGGAGGCCTCGTCCCACTCGGGTCGCACCCCGAGGAGGGCGAGCACCTCGGCGACGTCGTCACCGCTGGTGCGCATCGCCGACGTGCCCCAGATCGAGAGGCCCACGGACGTCGGGTACGTGCCGGTCTCGTCGAGGTATCTCGCGACGAGCGAGTCGGCCATCGCCTGGCCGGTCTGCCAGGCCAGCCGCGACGGCACCGCCCGCGGGTCGACGGTGTAGAAGTTGCGGCCCGTCGGCAGCACGTTGACCAGCCCGCGCAACGGCGATCCCGAGGGTCCTGCGGGAACGAAGCCGCCGGCCAGGGCGTGCACGACGGCGTCGAGCTCGTCGCTGGTCCTCGCCAGCCGGGGCACCACCT
>JBMOMI010000417.1:0-3620 GCA_049325235.1 Actinomycetota bacterium
TCGCCGGCGGGCGCCGGCTGCTGCGCGCAGGTGACGCCCGCAGCGTGCACCGGCTGGGCGCCGTGGCCGGCGTCGGGCTGGGCCTGGCGGTGCTGGGCACGCTGCCGGTCGTCGGTGAGCCGGTGCTCTCGGCGGTGGTGCAGCACGTGCCCGGCGGCGGGCTCCTCCGCGACGCGCACAAGTGGCTGGCGCTGGCCGCGCCGCCACTGGCCGCCTGCGCCGGGCTGGGCACGGCCCGGGTGGCCGCCGTCCTCGGTGACAGGCAGACCCGTCCCGGCCCCCGGAGCGCGGTGGCGGTGGCGTGCGGGCTGCTCGTCGGGAGCGCGGTCGTGCTCACCGTGCCCGACCTCGCGTACGGCGTGGGCGGGCGCCTCCAGCCGGTGCGCTATCCCGGCGACTGGCGGCGCGTGGCCGGGGTGCTGGACGACGTGCCGCGTGCCGACGTCCTCGTGGTGCTGCCGTTCCAGCCGTTCCGGGCCTTCGAGTGGAACGGCGGCAGGACCGTGCTGGACCCGGCGCCGCGCTGGTTCGCGCAGGACGTCGTCGTCGAGGACCGGCTGACCGTCGGTGACGTGACGCTGGCAGGTGAGAGCGCCCCTGCCGCCCGGGTGCGCGCGGCCCTGCGCACCGACGACCCGGCCCGGGCGCTGGCCGACGCCGGGGTGACCTGGGTGCTGGTGGAGCGCCGCACCCCCGGTGAGCTGCCGCCCGGCTGGCCGGGGACCGCGCGGCCGGTCGTGCAGGGCCGCGACCTTGCCCTGTACCGGCTCCCGGGCCCGGGGCCGGCCCGGCAGGCGTCCCCCTCGCCGGTGCCGGTGCTCCTGGGCTACGTCGGGGCGGCAGCGGTCGTCAGCGCGGCCGGAGCCGCCGCCGTGCGGGGTCGAGCCCGTCCTGGCTGAACCGCGGCGCCGGCACCGGGGCCGCTGTTACCGTGGCCGCATCGGTGTCAGCGCCGACCGTCTCACCGTGGAGGGCTGTGCGATGGGGAAGGTGGTGGCCCTGCTCGTCGCTGCGGGTGTCGGTGCCGGTGTCGCGGTGGGCGCCGGCTGGACGCTGGTGGAGAGCCGCACCGCCCCGCCGGAGCCGGTCTCGCAGCCGCTCGTGACGTACGGCGAGCGCTGAGCTCAGCACGGCGTCGACGGCGGCGCCGGTGTCGGCCCACCCGAACCCGGCTGCGTACTGCCGGGCCGCCCGGCTCATCGCCTGACGCCGTGCGGTGTCGGTGAGCAGGTCGCGGAGGCCGTCGACGAGCTGGTCGGGGTCGTCCACGAGCAGCCCGGTGACGCCGTCCAGCACCGACTCGGTGACACCCCCGGCGGCCCGGAACGCGATGCTCGGGACGCCGTGGCTGGCCGCCTCCACCACGGCGAGACCCCAGCCCTCCTTCACCGACGGGCACAGATGCACCCACGACCGGGCCACGATCCGCTGCTTGGTGGCCTGGTCGACCCAGCCGTGGAGGCGGACACTGCCGGTCAGGCCGAGCCGCGCGACCATGACCTCGAGCGCCGGCCGCCAGTGCCCCTCACCGACCACGTCTAGCCGCACGTCCAGGCCCTCGGCGCGCAGCCGGTGCACGGCGAGCAGGGCGTACTCGACCCGCTTGTGCGGCACGAGGCGGCCGACGACGCTGACCGTGGGGCTCGCCGCCGGCGGTGCACCCGCCCCGGGCGGCTCGCACCCGTTGCGGGCCACCCGGACGGCGGCCGGGTCGACCCCGAGCTCGACCAGCTCGCCGAGCGTCGAGAGCGACACCGCGACGTACTGGCAGCCGCGCAGCGCCCGTGGTGCCAGCCGCGACTCCACCCACCAGCCGATCCGTGCGGCCAGGGGGCCGAGCGCGAGGCGCCACTGCTCCCGGTGCACGTGGTGGACGAGCACCACGACCGGCGCGCGCGTGGCGAACCGGGCGAGGAAGGGCACACCGTTCTGGACGTCGACCACGACGTCCGGCCGCAGGAGAGGCAGCTGGAGGACCGCACGCGGGAACACGGTGAGCCGGCCGCCGCGGCGCCGCCAGCGCACTCCTGCGGAGACCTCGTCGCGCGGTGCCCGGCCGTGGTCCGCGCAGAGGACGGTCACCTCGTCGCCGCGCGACGCGAGGTACCGCACCACCTCCCCGACGTAGCGTTCGGAGCCCCCGGCCTCGGGATGGGACTCGTCGCGCCAGGCGCAGACGACGACGCGGCGGGGTCGGCCGGTGGGCGGGCGCGCGGGGACCACGGTGCCTCCTGACGCCAGTTCGTCCTCGGGTGAGCCGCACGGTAGAGGGTGGGCACGGCCGGCGCGGCCACATCGACGAAACCGCGGACGCCGCAGGCCGTCTCGCATACGCTCACGGCGTG
This sequence comes from Actinomycetota bacterium, assembly GCA_049325235.1. GTDB lineage: Bacteria > Actinomycetota > Actinomycetes > Actinomycetales > SCSIO-59966 > SCSIO-59966. The sequence continues at coordinate 2,346 of JBMOMI010000417.1, forward strand.
GGGGTGGCGCGGCGGCCCGGCTTGCGCCGGTCCGTGCGTCTTTTCGCCGCGTTCCGCGTCGAGCAGACCGACCCGGACCGGTTCTACCGGACGCTCGCCGGTGACTCCGTCGACCTCGTCGGGCGGCACGCCGACGTCGCCGGGGCGCGCGTGCTCGACGTCGGTGGAGGCCCCGGCTACTTCGGCGACGCCTTCCGCGCGGCGGGGGCCCGGTACGCGGCCGTCGAGTCGGACGCCGCAGAGCTGACGGCCCGTGGCGCCCCCGGTGCCGGCACGGTCCGGGGCGACGCCCTCGACCTGCCCGTGGCGGACGCGGCCGTCGACGTGTGCTTCAGCTCCAACGTCCTGGAGCACGTGCGCGACCCGTGGCGGATGACGGCGGAGATGCTGCGGGTGACGCGGCCCGGCGGTCTGGTGCTGGTGTCGTTCACGACCTGGTGGGGGCCCTGGGGCGGGCACGAGACCTCACCCTGGCACTACCTCGGCGGTCGGTACGCCCGCGAGCGCTACGCGCGTCGGCACGGACGCGAGCCGAAGAACCGGTACGGCGAGTCGCTGTTCGCGGTGCGCGTGGGGCCCGCCCTGCGGTGGGCCGGCCGGGCCACGGGCGCAACGCTGCTCGCCGCCTACCCGCGCTACCACCCCTGGTGGGCGGCCTGGCTGGTGCGGGTCCCGCTGCTGCGCGAGGTCCTCACCTGGAACCTCGTCCTCGTGCTGCGCCGGGACGAGCCGTGTCCAAGCCGTTGAGCCCCAGCCGTTTCCGAGCGTTGCTGACCGGCCTGCCCATGCTGGCCGGCGCTCTGGTCGTCGTCCAGCTCGTGCTCCGGGGATGGGCCCTGGCCGGCGCCTGGTTCTGGCAGGACGACTTCGTGTACACGCACCTGGCGCGGACCCTGCCCGCCTGGGACTTCGTGTTCTCCGACTACCACGGGCACCTGCAGCCGGGGCAGTTCCTGCTCGTGCGGGCGCTGGCCCGCGCGGCCCCGCTGGAGTGGGCACCGCACGCGGCGGTGCTGCTCGGTCTCCAGCTGGTCGCTGACCTCCTCTTCCTTGCCCTGCTCGTGGAGCTGTTCGGCCGGCGGCGCGCAGTGCTGCTGCCCTTCAGCGTCTTCCTGTTCAGTCCGCTCACCGTCCCGTCCCTGCTGTGGTTCGCCGCCGCCGTCCAGTGGCTGCCGCTGACGATCCTGTCCACGGTGCTGCTGCTGCTGCACGTTCGGATGCAGCGGGGGGCCGGGCGGCGCACCGAGGTGGCGGCGCTGACCGTGCTCGTCGTCG
>JBMOMI010000418.1:0-3608 GCA_049325235.1 Actinomycetota bacterium
CATCGTGCCGTCGGCGCGGGCGATGCTCGCACTGCGCTACCCCGAGCACGAGGTCGTCGTCGTCGACGACGGCTCCACCGACGCCACCTTCGAACGTCTGCGTGCGGCCTTCGACCTCGTCGAGGTGCCCCGCGCCGTCCCGGATGACGTCTCGGTTCGCGAGCCGGTCCGGTCGGCGCACGTGCCGCGGGACGGGCGCACGCCGCTCGTGGTCGTTCGTACGGCCAACTCCGGGCGATCGGACTCGCTCAACACCGCCGTCAACGTCGCGCGATACCCGCTCGTCGCCATGGTCGACGCGGATTCCATCCTGGACCCCGACGCGCTGCTCGTCGTCGCCAAGCCGTTCGCCGACGACCCGCTGCGCACCGTGGCGACCGGTGGAGTCATCCGCGTGGTCAACGGCTGTCGGGTGGTCGCCGGCCGCGTCGTCGACGTCCGGATGCCCCGCACGTGGCTGACCCGGATCCAGGTCGTCGAGTACCTGCGCGCCTTCCTGCTCGGACGCACCGGCTGGTCGAGGCTGCAGTCCTTGATCCTCATCTCCGGGGCGTTCGGCCTCTTTCGGCGGGACGTCGTCGTCGAGGCCGGCGGTCTGGATCCCGACACGATCGGTGAGGACTTCGAGCTGGTGATGCGGATCCACCGGATGCTGCGGCGCCGGGGGCGCGACTACCGCGTCGTGTTCGTCGCCGAGCCCGTCTCGTGGACCGAGGTCCCCGGCGCCGCCGCGGTGCTGGGACGGCAGCGCAGGCGCTGGCACCGGGGGCTGTGGGAGGTGCTCTGGCGGTACCGGGGCATGCTCCTCAACCCTCGCTACGGCCGGGTCGGCCTGGTCGCGGTCCCGTACTACTGGCTCTTCGAGCTCGTCGCACCACTGGTAGAGCTCGCCGGCGTCGTCCTGGTACCGCTCGGCCTGCTGCTCGGCGTCGTGGACGTCGGCTGGACGCTGATGTTCCTGCTCGCGGCCTACGGGTACGCCGTCCTCGTCACGATCGCCGCCCTCTGCGTCGAGGAGTTCTCCTTCCACCGGTACGCGCGATGGCGCGACCTCGCCCTCGCCGTCCTGGCCGCCGTCGTGGAGAACGTCGGCTACCGGCAGCTCACCGCCTGGTGGCGGCTGCAAGGCCTGTGGGCCGGCATGAGGGGACGCACGGCCGTCTGGGGGACCATGCCGCGCACCGGCTTCGAGGACGGCCCCGACCGTGCCCGCCCACCGGTCGGCGGAGTACGCGCGTGAGCGTCTCGCCCGGCTCCTTGGCCGGCCGCCTGTCCACCGCGCTGACCCTCCTGGTGGCGCTCGTCGTGGTCGTGGGGCTGACCGGCGCCGCGGCCCTCGGCGCGGTCAGCAGCCGCGTGACGCTGATCGGTACCCGGGTGACCCCGGCGGTCGAGTCCACGGACGCCGTGCTGCAGGCCGTCACCGACGCCGAGTCGAGCGTGCTCGGCCACCTGCTGGCCGCCGACCCTGCCCTGCGCGGGCGCTTCGAGGCGAGCCGCCAGCGGGCCGAGAGCCAGCTGGCCGCCGTCCGGCGACTGACCGGTGACGACCCCGCGGTGGCCCCACTGCTGCGGGAGCACGAGGCGGCGGTCACCGCCTGGTTCACCGGCTACGCCGAGCCGGTCGTGCGGGAGGAGGTGCCGACAGACGCTGGGACGACGGCACCCGGGGCCGCGCTGATGGCCGAGGTGCGCCGCACGAACGGCGAGCTGGGCCAGGTGCTGCGGGACCGGCGCACCGAGCTGCGGTCCGCCACCGCCGTCCTGCGCGCCGCCGGCGGCTGGGGGGTGCTGGCGCTGACGGTCCTGGCCGCCGCCATCGGCGTGCTGGTCGCGGTGCGCACCGTCCGGTGGACGGCATTCCCGACGGCGCGGCTGGGTGAGGTGGTGGAGCGGCTGCGCATGGGCGAGCTGGGGGCTCGGGCCGACATGGACGACGGGCCCGAGGAGGTGCTCAGCGTGGCCCGGGCGGTCAACACGCTCGCGGACGAGAGCGAGCGCAGGCGGGACGAGGAGCAGGAGGCTGCCCGGCTGCGTGAGGCGGCCGGGGACGTGGCGCGCGCCGTGCGAGCCGAGCTGGACCGGGCCGCCGCGCTGCACGCCGCCGTCGACGGCCTCGGCACGGTGCTCGGTGTGGACGTCGCGTGGGTGCGCCTGGTGGGCGGCCCCGGCGAGCTCGGAGAGCTCGCTGCGGTCTGGACGGTGGACGACGCCGTGCCGCTGGCCCGTCCGACCGGGGAGGCCGTCGACCTCGAGCAGGCCCGGCGGCTGTGGCGCACGCGACAGGTCCTGCACGTGGACAACACCGTCCGTTCTGCGCTGCGCGGGTACCCGCACGGTCACCGGCTGGTCGAGGAGACCGGCGCCGCCGCGGTCGTCTGCGCCCCGCTCGGCGTCGGGGACGACGTCCTCGGCGTCCTCACCGTGCTGTCGACGTCCCGCACGCGGCACTTCTCGCAGCCCGAGACGGACGCCGTCCAGGTCGTCGCCGGTGAGCTGGCCCGCGCCCTCGAGCACGCGGCGCTGTTCGAGCACCAGCTGCGGATCGTGGAGCGCCTGCAGGAGCTCGACCGGCAGAAGACCGACTTCATGTCGACGGTGTCCCACGAGCTGCGCACCCCGCTGACGTCGATCGCCGGGTACGCCGAGCTGTTGTGCGACGGGGACGCCGGGCCGGTGACCCCCGCGATGGCGTCGATGCTCGAGGTGGTCCAGCGCAACACGGTCCGCCTTCGGTCGCTCATCGAGGACCTGCTGACGCTGTCGCGCATCGAGTCCGGCACCTACCGCAGCGAGGCAGCGGTGCTGGTCGTCGCGGACCTCGTGTGCTCCGTCGAGCTGACCGTGCGGCCCCAGGCCGACCAGGCCGGCGTCGACCTGGCGGTGGACGCCGGCCCTCGCGGCCTGGCGGTCCACGGCGACGAGATGCAGCTGGAACGGGTGCTGCTCAACGTGCTGAGCAACGCGGTGAAGTTCACACCGGCCGGTGGCCGGGTGCGCCTGGCGGTGGGCGCCGACGCCGAGGGCTGGGTCACGCTGACGTGTGCCGACACAGGAATCGGCATCCCGCTGGCCGAGCAGGAGCACGTGTTCGGCAGGTTCTTCCGGGCCAGCAACGCCACGGCCCAGGCCATCCCGGGGACGGGCCTCGGGCTGGTGATCGTCCAGGGCATCGTCGAGCGCCACGGCGGCGTGCTGGAGCTCGACTCGGCCGAGGGTGAGGGGACGACGGTCGTCGTCCGGCTGCCACCGGTCCCCGTGGGAACACCCGGGCGAGCGAGTGCGTTGTCGCCCTCGGTCTCGCCTCTGGCACACTGAGGCGCCGGTTCCGGTTCACGTGGGGCGCACCGTGTGCCCGCACGACCCGGCGACCACCGCGACGAAGGAGCGACCGACGTGAAGAGCGACATCCACCCCGACTACGTGGTGACCGAGGTGACCTGCACCTGCGGCAACACCTTCACCACGCGCAGCACCGCCAAGAACGGTGCCATCCACGCTGACGTGTGCAGCGCCTGCCACCCCTTCTACACCGGCAAGCAGAAGATCCTGGACACCGGCGGCCGCGTGGCCCGCTTCCAGGCCCGCTACGGCAAGAAGGCGGACGA
>JBMOMI010000419.1:0-3574 GCA_049325235.1 Actinomycetota bacterium
GATCAAGGAACCGGAGCGTGATCAAGGAATCCAAGCAGGCTCGTTCAGGCCGCTGACCCCGGCCCGGAGCGCCGGACCTCCTCCACCCGCTGCATCGCCTCGCGGAGGTCGGCCAGCCACGCCTCGGCGTTCTGCCCCACCAACCGCACGCACCAGGCGAGGGCGTGGGCGCGCGACCGCGCCACTCCGGCGTCCACCAGCGTGTCGAGGACGCGCCGCTCCGGCTGGCGCAGCCGCGTCATCACCGGGACGGCCAGGTGCGTGAACAGCTCGGTCCGGTCGCCGACCCGGGCTCCCCACGCCACCTTGCGCCCGAACCGGTGCTCGGCCTCCCGGGCGATGCCGATGCGGCGCTCGCGGGTCTCCTCCCGCCACCCCTGCACGCGGCCGGCGTCGGCCTCGGCCCGCTCGGCGTCGCTGGCGCCCTCGCGCAGCGCCGGCCGGTCGATGGCGACCAGGACGGTGATCTCCTCCCGGTCGACGACGATCTCCGGCTCGCCGGCAGTCGTCCACTCCTGCGGTAGGCGCCCGGCGAACCAGGCTTGCACCGCTCCTGAACTCTCGTCCGTGCTCATGTAATGACGATTACTCGCTTGCAGCCCCGCCGGAAGGGTGTTCGCCGTGGGCGGACACCGCGGCGGCCCGGGCGGCGAACGCGACGACGTGTCCGTCCGGGTCCAGGCTGTAGGCGGCCGCGTCGCCCCAGGACCGCGGGGACAGCGCCGACAGCTCCCGGGCTCCGGCGGCCACCGCTCGCCGGTGATGGGCGCCGGGGTCGTCGACGACGAGGTACACCTCGGCGCGGGGGACGCCGCGCGCAGAGCCGGGATCGGGCAGCGCCGGACCCAGCAGCGACCGGACGCCCGCCTCGGGCATCAGGCCCAGCACGGCGTCCTGCCCCACGGCGAACTCGGTCATGCCCGGGACGTCGAGGCTGGGCGGCCGGTCCAGGACCGCCGCCCAGAACCGCGCCGCGGCCTCCTGGTCGGCCACGTAGAGGATGAAGTGCACCGGCACGGCGCAGCTCGCTCGGCTGGCGTGTCGTCAGCGGACGACGACGACGGTGCAGGGCGCGTGCCGGGACACCTGCTCGGCGACCGACCCGAGCCGCAGGCCGGCGAAGCCGCCGCGGCCCCGCTCCCCCACGACGAGCATGTCGGCGTGCTCGGCGGCGGTCATCAGGGTCTGCGCGGAGGCGCCGTGCACGGGATGCTGGTGGACCTCCAGACCGGCGGTGTCGACGGCCTCGACCGACGCCGCGAGGTGCTCGGCGATGGCCTGCTGGCACTCGTCCATCGACGGCACGGTCCCGAACGGGACCCCGGTGTCGCGAATCGCGGTGGACAGCACCCACGCCCGGACGACGTGCAGCACCATGCCGCGCAGGCGCGCCTCCTCGACCGCCCACTGCAGGGCTCGGTCAGCGACGTGGGAGCCGTCGTGGCCGACGACGATCCCGTCGCGGATCTCCGGGGTGAACGTGGGCTTCTCGTGGCTGGTCATGGCGTCAGCGTGTCACGGGTACCGCGCCCCGACCGCGGCGGCGAGCTGCTCGGCGTCGGTCGTCGGCGCGTCACACACGAAACCACGGCAGACGTAGGCCGTCGCCGCTGCGTCGACGAGCCCTCGGCCGGCGAGCAGCGGGACCCCGTCCGCGCCCGGCTCGCCCCGGGCGACGACGAGTCCCGGCGCCGTCCCGGCCAGCGCGACCCGGTGGAGACGCCGCGTGGCCCCGTCCTCCGGGGGACCGACGACGGCGACCTCCCGAGGACCGTCGAGGAGCGCCTGCGCCACGGCCAGGCCCCAGCCGGCGAACCGTGGGGCGCGGTCGCCGATCGCGTCGACGACGCCGAGTGCGTCCTCGGCCGCGCGGCGGTGGCGGTCGGAGCCCGTGAGGGCCGCGCACGTCAGCAGCGCGCCGGTGGCCGCCGACCAGCCGGACGGCGTGGCGTTGTCCGTCGGGTCGCTGGGCCGGCCGACGGCGGCGATGGGGGCGTCGGTCGCGCCGGCCGCCGTGTCGTAGAAGCCCCCCTTCCCGTCGGGGAACTCGGCCAGGACGACGTCCAGCAGGCCGGCGGCAACCTCGGCCCACGCGGGGTCGCCGGTGACCGCGTGGAGGGCGAGCAGACCCTCGGCGAGGTCCGCGTAGTCCTCGAGCACGCCGGCGGGCGCGCCCGCCACGCCGTCGCGCGACGCCCGTCGCAGGTGCCCGTCGTCCGTGAGGTGCACGGCCAGCAGCAGGTCGGCGGCACCTTCCGCGGCAGCGACGAGGTCCGGCCGGTCGCAGAGCGCACCGGTCTCGGCCAGCGCGGCGAGCGCCAGACCGTTCCAGGCGGTGACGACCTTGTCGTCGCGCCCGGGCTGGGGGCGTCCAGAGCGACTGTCCCGCAGCCGGTCTCGCACGGAGCGCCATCTGCCGACGTCGGCCTCGTCGGCCCAGACGTCCCTCGTAAGCCGGAGGGTCGACGTCCCGTGCTCGAAGGTGCCGGCGGCGGTGACGCCCAGCAGCTCGGCCGCCCACGCGCCGTCCTCCTCGCCGAGCACCTCCACCAGCTCGGCCGGCGTCCAGACGTACGTGGCTCCCTCCACGCCGGCAGTGCCCTCGACGGGCGTGTCGGCGTCGAGGCTCGACGCAAGGCCTCCCTGCGGGGTCCGCAGCTCCGCCAGCATCCACTCGCAGGTCTCGAGCGCGACACGGCGACCCGTCGGCTCACCGGTGAGGCGCCACCAGTGCAGGTAGACGCGGGCCAGGAGCGCGTTGTCGTACAGCATCTTCTCGAAGTGCGGCACGACCCAGCCGGCATCGACGGCGTACCGCGCGAAGCCGCCGCCGACCTGGTCGTACATGCCGGAGAACGCCATGGCCCGGAGGGTCCGCTCGGCCAGGCCGCGCGCGGTGTCGGCGGTGGGAGCCTCGGTGGCGGCGTGCCGGAGCAGGAACTCGCAGACCATGGACGGCGGGAACTTCGGCGCGCCGCCGAAGCCGCCGTGGCGCTGGTCCTCCTCGGCGGCGAGCAGCTGCACGGCCTCCGAGAGCCGCTCCGCCGCGGGTGGGCCGGATCCGTGCGGCATGGCGCGTGACGCGAGCGCCTCACCGATCCGCGTTGCGGCACCGTCGATCTCGTCGCGGCGCTGCTGCCAGGCTTCGGCCACGGCCTGCAGGACCTGCCGGAACGACGGCAAGCCGTGGCGCGGCTCGGGCGGGAAGTAGGTGCCGGCGTAGAACGGCATTCCGTCGGGCGTGAGGAACACGGTCATCGGCCAGCCGCCGTGCCCCGTGAGCGACTGGGTGGCGGCCATGTAGACCGCGTCGACGTCCGGCCGCTCCTCCCGGTCCACCTTCACGTTGACGAACGACGCGTTCATCACCTCGGCCGTCGCGGCGTCCTCGAACGACTCGTGCGCCATGACGTGGCACCAGTGGCAGGCCGCGTAGCCGACCGACAGGAGAACTGGCGTGTCACGCTTCCGCGCCGCCGCGAACGCCTCGTCACCCCACTCCCACCAGTCCACCGGGTTCTCGGCGTGCTGGAGCAGGTACGGGCTAGTCGCCGACACCAGTCGATTGGCCATC
>JBMOMI010000420.1:0-3573 GCA_049325235.1 Actinomycetota bacterium
GAGGAAGCCGGAGGCGAAGACGACGAACCGCGGGGGGCGCGTCGAGGCCTGGGTCGCGAACAGGATCCTCGGCTGCTTGCCGCCGCGCACCGGGTGCGGGTGGGCCGCGACCAGCTCGCCGAGGAAGGCGTTGAGCCGCCCGGTGGGCACCCGGGCGTCCCACGACTCGAGCGCGGTGTCGAGCGCGGGCACCAGCTTCTCCAGGTGGCGGCCGGTGCGCGCGGAGACGTTCACGCGCGGCGCCCACTGCACCTGGACGAGGTCCTTCTCGATCTCCCGGTCGAGGTAGTAGCGGCGCTCGGAGTCGACCAGGTCCCACTTGTTGTAGGCGATGACGAGCGCGCGGCCGGAGTCGACCACCATCGAGATGATCCGGGTGTCCTGCTCGGTGAGCGTCTCGCTGGCGTCGACGAGGACGACGGCGACCTCCGCCTTCTCCAGGGCGGCCTGGGTCCGCAGCGAGGCGTAGAAGTCCGCGCCGCGGGTCTGGTGCACCCGGCGCCGGATGCCGGCGGTGTCGACGAACCGCCACGTGCGCCCACCGAGCTCGACGAGCTCGTCGACCGGGTCGCGGGTCGTGCCCGCGACAGCGTCGACGACGACCCGCTCGGAGCCGACGAGCTTGTTGAGCAGCGAGGACTTGCCGACGTTGGGCCGGCCGACCAGCGCCACCCGGCGCGGTCCTCCGGCGCCCGCCGCGATCGCCGCCGACGTGTCCGGCAGGGCGGCCAGGACGGCGTCCAGGAGGTCACCCGACCCACGGCCGTGCAGCGCGGAGACCGGGTGCGGCTCCCCCAGCCCGAGCGACCACAGCGAGGCCGCCTCGGCCTCACCCCGCTCGTCGTCCACCTTGTTGGCCGCGAGCACGACCGGCTTGCCGCTCTTGCGCAGCAGCCGCACCACCGCCTCGTCGGTGCTCGTCGCCCCGACCGTGGCGTCGACGACGAACAGCACCGCGTCCGCCAGCTCGACGGCGATCTCGGCCTGCTCGGCGACCCGCGCCTCCAGCCCGGCGACGTCCACCTCCCAGCCGCCGGTGTCCATCACCGTGAACGCCCGGCCCGCCCACTCGGCGGGGTACGCGACCCGGTCGCGGGTGACGCCGGGGACGTCCTCGACGACGGCCTCGCGCCGTCCCAGGATGCGGTTCACCAGCGACGACTTGCCCACGTTCGGCCGGCCGACGACGGCGAGCACGGGCAGCGGCCCGGCGGCGCCGGGCGACGGCAGCGGCTCCCCCGCCTCCAGCAGGGCGAGGTCGGACTCGGAGAGCTCGTACTCCTCCAGCCCGGCCCGCAGCGCCTCCGTGGGGTCGGGCCCTGCCTGGTCGCTCACCGGCGCGCCTCGGCGACCGGCACGACCAGGGACAGCACGGCCTCGACGGTCTCCTCGAACGACAGGCTCGAGGAGTCCACGGTCACGACGCCGTCGGCGGCGGTGTGGAACACCGAGACCGTGGAGTCGTCGGCGTCCCGGCGGAGCACCTCGTCCCGGGTGGCCTCGAGCGCCGGGCTCTCGGCGTGCCCGTGCAGCTCCAGGGCACGGCGGGCCAGCCGGGCGTGCTCGTCGGCGATCAGCAGCACCCGCACGTCGGCGTCCGGGGCGACCACCGTCGTGATGTCCCGCCCCTCGGCGACGATCCCGGCCGGCGCGCTCGCGATGAGCTCACGCTGGCGGCGGGCGAGCTCGGCCCGGACGTCCAGGTTCGTCGCTACCGCCGAGACCGCGCGGGAGATGCGGCTCTCGCGGATCGCGGCCCCCACGTCGACACCCCCGACGACCACCGTCGGGGCGGTCGGGTCGGTGCCCATCTCCAGCGGCAGGTCCTTCGCGGCCGCCGCGACCGCGGAGGTGTCGGCCAGGTCGATGCCCCGCTCCAGGCACCACCAGCACACGGCCCGGTACATCGCGCCGGTGTCCAGGTACGCCAGGCCGAGCCGGCGGGCCACCTCCCGGGACACGCTGGACTTGCCCGAGCCGGACGGCCCGTCGACGGCGACGACAACGCGTCTCGGGTGCGACGGCACGGCGCAGCTCCTCGGGATCGAACGGGGGTTCGCACGCAGCCTACAACCCGTCGAGGTGAGCAGCCGGCGCCTCGGGGCGCCGATGGCGAAACGCCGTGGGGGCCCGGTTGCCGGTACGTTGACGGCCGTGCACCGGGCCCCACTCGCCGACCTGCGCGCGGACCTCGCCTTCGCCGCGGAGCTCGTCACCGCCTGCGCCGAGCTGGCCGCGGCGCGCCAGCGGGACGTGGTCGAGGAGAAGAAGCACGCGACGAGCCTCGCCAGCTCCGTCGTGACCGAGGTGGACGTCGAGGTCGAGCGGCGCGTCGAGGCGGCGCTGGCCGAGCGCCACCCGGACGACTCCTTCGTCGGCGAGGAGTTCGCCCTGCGGAAGGGGACGACGTCCCGCACGTGGCACGTCGACCCGATCGACGGCACGCTCAACTACGCGCGCCGGCTCGGTCCCTGGTCGGTCGTGCTGTCGGCGTGGACGGACAACCGGTGCGACCTGGTGGCCGTGTGGACGCAGGGCGACGTCTACACCGCGGCCCGCGGGCTCGGCGCGTACTGCGACGGGGTGCGGCTGGACCTGGGCGGGGCGCCGACCGAGGCGGCCGGCATCGTCCGGGTGCCTGCCCGGCTGGCCGCGACGGTGGCCGACGCCGGGTGGACCGCACGGGTCGTCGAGAGCTCGGCGACCGAGCTCTGCCAGGTCGCCGACGGACGTTCGGTCGGGACGCTGCGACTGGCCGGCCACCCGCGGGACCTGCACGGCCCGGCCCTGCTCGTCGAGGAGGCCGGTGGCGTCGTCACCGACCTGACCGGCGGACCGTGGTCCGCCGACAGCACGGGCCTCGTCGCCGCCGCGCCGGGGGCGCACGCGGCGCTGCTGGCCCTCGTGCCGCCGGAGGCGCGGCGTCCCTGACCGGACGCGCGTCCCTGACCGGACTAGGAGTGCACGGTCCAGCCCCGGGCCCGCAGCGCGGTCTCCAGCCGCTCCCGCACCGCGGGCAGCACCGACACCTCGGCCAGGCCGACCGGCTGGCCCGGCGAGTGCTCGAGGTGCAGGTCCTCGAGGTTGATGCCCTCCTCCCCCATGTCGGAGAACAGCCGGCCCAGCTGCCCGGGGCGGTCCGGGACGACGACGGTCACCGTCGCGTACGTGGTGGGTGGGGCGCCGTGCTTGCCCGGGATCCGGGCCTGGCCGTCGTTGCCGGCGGCGATCGTGCGGGCCAGGGCCGCCCGGGCTCCCGGCGCGCCGGCCGCCTCCTCCTGGGCCAGCGCCTCGAGCGCCGCGACGACGTCGTCCAGGTCGGCGCGCAGCGCCCGCAGCACCTCGAGGACGGGACCGGCGTTCGCGGCCAGGATCTGCACCCACAGCGCCGGGTCGCTCGCGGCGATGCGGGTAACGTCCCGCAGCCCCTGGCCGGCGAGGCTCACGGCCTCCGGTGGCGCTGCCTTCAGGCGGGCCGCGACCAGGCTCGCCGCGATCTGCGGCACGTGCGACACGAGCGCCACGGCCTGGTCGTGCGCCGCGGCGTCCAGGAAGACCGGCGTCGCACCGAGG
>JBMOMI010000421.1:0-3570 GCA_049325235.1 Actinomycetota bacterium
CTACGCGGGTGCCGTCGCCGGGCGTGGCGAGCGCGCCGGCGACCAGCCGTTCCTGACCCGCCCGCTGGCGCGAGAGCCCTGGCAGGAGACGGTCGACCTCGACGACCTGATCGCGGTGCTGGAGCACCCGGTCAAGACCTTCCTGCGCCGGCGGCTCGGCGTGCTGCTGCCGGCCGATGCCGAGGACGTCGACGACCGGCTGCCGCTGCAGCTCGACGGCCTGCAGCAGTGGTCGATCGGCGACCGGCTGCTCGCCGCGTGCCTGGCCGACGTGCCCGTCCAGCAGGCGATCGCCGCCGAGTGGCGGCGCGGCGAGGTGCCCCCGCGCGAGCTGGGACGTGCGGTGCTCTCGGACGTCGAGCAGCGTGTGGTCCCCATCGCAGACGCCGCCCGCCGCTACACCGTGGGAACGGCCGCCGCGGTGGACGTCTCGGTCGACCTGCCGGACGGCCGGGTGCTGACCGGGACGGTCCCGGGGCTGCACGGCGAGGTCCTCGTGCGGGCGGTGTACTCCAGGCTGGCGCCGAAGCACCGGCTGCGGGCCTGGGTGCAGCTGCTGGCCCTGGCGGCCGGCCGGTCCGACCAGGGCTGGAGCGCCGCCACCGTCGGTCGCGGGCCGACCAGCCGGCCGACCGCCGCGGTGTCGCAGCTCCGGTCGCCGGGGGAGGTCGCCGCCCTCCAGCGGCTCGCCGAGCTCGTCGGTCTCGCCGACCGCGCGGCGCGCGAGCCGCTCCCGATGCCGGTCGGGGCGGCGGCTGCGTGGGCGGCCTGCCGAGCCGCCGGCAACGGCGTCGAGCAGGCGTGGGCGGACGCGCGGGCGCAGTGGGACCGCTTCGAGGCCGCCGACGCGCACCACGCCCTCGTCTGGGGCGACAGCGCCGACTTCGACCGCGTGGCCGGCGTCCCCGACCCCACCGAGCAGGCCTGGTGGCCGCAGGAGCCGACCCGGCTCGGCGTCCTGGCGCGCCGGGTCTGGGAACCGCTCCTCGCCCACGAGCGGACGGTGACCGGATGAGCGAGGTCTTCGACGTCTGCGGCGAACTGCCACAGGGGACGACGGTGCTGGAGGCCAGCGCCGGCACCGGCAAGACGTTCACGATCGCCGCGCTCGCCACCCGCTACGTCGCCGAGGGGGTCGCCGAGCTGTCCGAGCTCATGTGCGTCACGTTCGGCCGTGCCGCGACCTCGGAGCTGCGCGACCGCGTGCGCGAGCGGCTCGTCGCGGCTGAGCGGTCGCTGCGCTCACCCACCGCCCGGACCTCGCCGGACGCACTGGTCGCCCACCTCGCCGCGGTGGACGACGACGAGCTCGCCCGCCGCCGGTCGCGACTGAGGAGAGCGGTGTCGCAGTTCGACGCCGCCACGATCGCCACCACGCACGGCTTCTGCCAGCAGATGCTGGCCTCCCTCGGCGTCGCGGGTGACGTCGACGCCGACGCGGTTCTCGTGCCGGACATCGCCGATCTCGTCGACGAGGTGGTCGACGACCTGTACCTGCAGCGCTACGCCACCGAGCGCGCCCCGGCCCTGGCCGTCGACGACGCCCGGCTGGTGGCCAGGGAGGCGGTCAGCGACCACCAGGCCACGCTCGAACCCGCCGGTGCGGCGGCAGACACCGTCGCCGGCCACCGCTATGCCTTCGCCCGCGACGTCCGAGCAGAGGTGCTGCGGCGCAAGCGCTCCCGACGGCTGCTCGACTACGACGACCTGCTGGTGCTGCTACGCGACGCGCTCGCCGACCCGGTTCACGGCGCCGACGCCGCCGACCGGGTGCGGTCGCGGTACCGGGTCGTCATGGTTGACGAGTTCCAGGACACCGACCCGGTCCAGTGGGAGATCCTCCGGCTGGCGTTCCACGGCCACCGCACCCTCGTGCTCATCGGCGACCCCAAGCAAGCCATCTACGCGTTCCGCGGCGCGGACGTCGTCACCTACCTGGCGGCCGCGGCCGACGCGGGTCACCTGGCCACCCTCGGCCGCAGCTGGCGCAGCGACTCACCGCTGCTCCGGGGCCTGGAGCACCTGCTCGGCGATGCCGCGCTCGGTGACGAGCGCATCGTCGTGCGGCGGGTGGACGCCGAGCACGACCGCCGCCGGCTGGACGGAGGCGCTCCGCTACGGCTGCGACACGTGACGCGAAAAGCATTCGGGCGGAAGGGGACCCGTAACGCGCCGGTCGCCGAGATCCGGCAGCTCGTCGCGCAGGACGTCGCGGCGGACGTCGTGGCGCAGCTTGACTCGACCCGGCTGCGGGAGGGCGGTGCCTGGCGGCCCCTACGGCCCGGGGACGTCGCCGTCCTCACGCGCCGCAACGCCGACGCCGCCCTCGTGCGGCAGGCGCTCGTCGCCGCTGGCGTGCCGGCGGTGGAGTCCGGGCTCTCCAGCGTCTTCGCGACTCCGGCGGCGCGGCACTGGCTCACGCTGCTCACCGCCCTGGAGCAGCCCGGCAGCTCCGGGCGCATCGCCGCGCTGGCGCTCACGCCGTTCGTCGGCTGGGACGCCGCCACCCTGGCCGGTGCCGGCGACGCCGAGCGGGACGGGCTCGCCGACACGGTGCGCGGCTGGGCACGCGTGCTGGGGGAGCAGGGTGTTCCAGCGCTCGTCGAGGCCGTCGTCTCCGGCGGCCTGGCCGAGCGCCTGCTGCGGACGTCGACCGGCGAGCGGATGCTCACCGACCTGCGCCACATCGGCCAGACCCTGCACACCGCCGGAAGCGGTGACCGGCTCGGCACCGCGGCGCTCGCCGAGTGGCTGCGCCGCCGCATCGCCGAGGCGGAGCAGGACTACGCCGAGGAGCGCAGCCGCCGCCTGGAGACCGACGCGGCCGCCGTCCAGGTCGTCACCGTGCACGCGAGCAAGGGCCTGGAGTTCCCCGTCGTCTACGTCCCCTTCGCGTGGGACCGTTTCGAGAGCCGGACGCCGAAGGTGCTGCGCTACCACGACGACCGCGGTCGTCGCCTGCTCCACGTCGGCGGCGACACCGACCCCGGCTACGACGAGGCCCGGCGCCGGCACCAGGAGGAGGAGCGCGGTGAGGACCTGCGGCTGCTCTACGTGGCGCTCACGCGCGCCCGCAGCCAGGTGGTCGCCTGGTGGGCGCCGTCCCACAACTCGGCGTCCGGTCCGCTGACACGGGTCCTGTTCGGGCGGGGCGAGGCCGGGACAGTGCCCGTCGCGAGCGTCCCGGTCGCCCGCGACGAGCAGGTCGCCGGCCGGCTCGCGCAGCTCGCCGCCACGTCCGGGGGGACGGTGGACGTCGAGCAGGTGGACGCCGCACCTGCCGCGGCCCGCTGGGAACCGGCGACGCCGCCTGACGGCGACCTGCACGTCGCTACCTTCGACCGGCAGCTCGACCCGACGTGGCGCCGGACGTCCTACACCGGCCTCACCGCTGCCGCGCACGAGCAGCAGGCCGCGGGCGGAGTCGCCAGCGAGCCGGAGACGACGGGAGTGCAGGACGAGCCGGCACCGCCCGACGTGACACGGACCGGCTCGACCGGCTCGGCCGGCGCGGCGGCCGACGAGGCGCTCCGGAGCCTCGCGAGCCCGATGGCCCACCTGCCCGGCGGC